>JBAWFY010000233.1:0-2001 GCA_049592335.1 Occallatibacter sp. | reverse complement strand
GAGTTGGGCAGGCACACGGGGCTTTCGGCGAGCTATCTGTCGCAACTGGAAACGGGCAGGGTGGTGCCGACGCTGCGCAACCTGGCGCGCATCGCCATGGTCTTCTCGAAGGACCTTTCGTACTTCTTCGAGTCGGAGCCTGCGCCCGTCTTCCGCGTGCATCGCAAAAAGGACCGCGTGCGCATGCCGCAAACCGGCGTGGAGCCGCCGACGTATACGTTTGAAAGCCTGGGCTACATGGTTCCCGACCGGCATATGGACCCCTACTTTGCGGAGTTCCTGCCGTTGCCCGCGCAGGTTGAGCCGAAGTCGCACATGCATACGGGATTCGAGTTTCTCTATGTGTTGGCGGGCGAGCTTTCGGTGCGTCACGGCGATCACGAAGCCATTCTCGTGCCCGGCGACGGCGTCTACTTCGAAGCGGGAACGCCGCACTCCTACCGCTGCGCGGGATCGAAGCCTACGGAAGCGATCATCGTTACGTTGAATCAGCCGGCGCCGGCGCAGGTGCAGCCGATACGGCAGGCAGCGAACGCCCCGCGCCCCGCGTTGGCCGCAGTCCCAAGACCCCACTTCCCCGAAGGCCGATAACCATATTTTTTCAGGACCGACTGGTACGCACCCGATCACACGTCCTGCGTGAGGTTCAGGGTACCCGCCAATCTCGATTCTGAGATGCGGGAAAGCCGTGCCTTAGCCAAGACCTGCGTAGGCGCGGTGGTTGAGCGTTAACGACTATCCCGCACCGCTACAATGCAAGCAACGGCCGCGTCGTCCCCGCTCCCGCGCGCGACCCGCCCAACGGAGGCCTCATGCACGTTCTTGCTTTCATCGGCGGCATTCTGTGCCTCTTCATCGCGCTGCTCGACGCCTTCCAGACCATCATCGTGCCGCGCCGCGCCGTTGGCCGTTTCCGCATCACCAACCTCTTCTACATCGCCACCTGGCGGCCCTGGGTCTTCTTTGCCGGGCGTCTTCGCCAATCGCGCAAGCGAGAAACCGCCCTCAGTTTTTACGGCCCGCTCTCGCTCATCGCTCTGCTCTCCATCTGGGCCGCCGCCATGGTCCTCGGCTTCGCCCTCATCTTCTTTGCGGCGGGCAGCCCTTTCAACGACCCCGCGCTGCACCCGGGCTTCGCCTCCGATCTCTACGCCAGCGGCACCACCATCTTCACGCTCGGCCTGGGCGACGTTACGCCGCAGACTCCGTTAGCCCGTACCCTCATCATCTTTGAAGCCGGTTCCGGCCTTGGTCTCCTCGCCGCTGTCATGGGATACTTCCCGGTTCTCTACACCGCCTTTTCCCGCCGCGAGGTCAGCATTTCGCTCCTCGACGCCCGCGCAGGCTCGCCGCCCACCGCCGCCGAGCTCCTGCGCCGCCACTCCTACCCCGGAGCCGAGCCGGCACTTTGCACCCTGCTCATCGAGTGGGAGCGATGGTCCGCCGAGCTCCTCGAAAGCCACATTTCCTATCCGCTGCTTTGCTACTTCCGCTCCCAGCACACCAATCAAAGCTGGCTCAGCGCGCTTACCGCCATCCTCGATGCCTCGGCGCTGCTCATCTCCGGCGTACGCGGCCAACCGGCGCGCCAGGCCCAACTCACCTTTGCCATGGCGCGCCACGCGCTGGTCGATCTGGCGCAGATCTTCTCCCTCACTCCCGCCCACGGCGCGCCTGATCGCCTGTCTCCCGAGAGCTATCAAAAGCTCTTCGACCTGCTCTGCGAAAGCGGCGTCAGCGCCTGTCACGATCAGCTCTCGAGCGATCGCCTCCGCGAGATGCGCGCTCTCTATGAGGGGTACGCCCAGGCCTTCAGCCGTTATCTCTCCATGCCCTTGCCGCCGTGGATCACCGACCAGCCCCACAAGGACAACTGGATGACGGTGGCGCGTGTACGCGCGCAGGCCGAGCAGGCCGGCTTGTCTGGTTCAGCCCCCGCCTCAACATTCGGCCCAAACCCGGACTCCAGACCAGACGCCGCGTCCTTCGTCATCCCCACTC
>JBAWFY010000232.1:0-1723 GCA_049592335.1 Occallatibacter sp. | reverse complement strand
GTGACAACGGAGGCCTGCACGGCGCGGGAGACGCGGCGCGAGGAGATGGAGCGCGCGGCGGTTTCAAGCGACGGCACCAGCGGCAAGCCGCCGGAGAGCAGCGTGGAAAGCGTGCGCGCAAAGAGGGCGACCTGATACTTGAGCCAGATTTTGCCGAGGATGGGCATACGCACGCGAAAGCCGTCGGCGAAGTCCTTGCCGCGCTCGGTGAGCAAGAAACGAAAGAGGGCGTAGCCGGCGCCGGCGCCGATCAGGACCTGCCAGAGGATGGTGTGCTGCATCCACTTGCCGAAGCTGAGCAGCATGAGGGTGAGCGTGGGCAGCTTGTTGCCGAGCTGGTCATAGAGTTGGGCGAACTGCGGCACGACCACCGTGAACATGAAGATGAGCAGGGCGCAAACCAACGAAAGCAGGACCGTGGGATAGATGAGGGAACCGATGAGTTTCTTGCGCAGGGTGAGCGCAACCTTCTGGAAGCTGACGTAGCGGTCGAGGACCTCAGTCAAGTTGCCGGAACGTTCGCCGGCGAGAAGCGTGGTAGTGTACATGACCGGGAAACCGCTCTGCGCTTCGAAGGCGGTGGAGAGCTCCTGGCCGGTTTTGACGCGGGCGGCGACGTCCTCTAGCTGCCCGGCAAAGTGCGCGTTCCTCTGGATTTTGCCGAGCATCTGCAGGGAGCTGAGGATGGGCAGACCGGCGCGAATGAGGGTGAGGAACTGCGAATTAAAGATGAGGAAGGGCTCGAGCTTGACCTTGCGGCGGCCGCGGGAGATGGCGCCGCGGACGCGCACGGAAAAGACGTGGTAGCCCGCGTGAATGAAGCGGGCGCGCAACTCTTCGGCCGTGGCCGCGGTCTGCACCTGCTCCTGTACGCGGCCGCGTTCATCGGCCAGTTTGATGACGAACTCTGCCATGGTGGTTCTTGCCGGGTGCGCGCCTCAGGCGTGGCCGGAAAACTCTCGAAGAGTAGCTCCTTCTTAAGGTTAACAGTCTCAGGGTGCACAGCCTTAGGCGGACCCTAACCCCATCCCATAGACGCGGCAGGGCCGCAGGGCGTTCGGGGAGGGGTGCGGGACTGCCATTTCGAGCTTGAAGGACATGCGCGGCCTTGTATGCTGATTCCAAGCTTTTCGGAGAGCGGGATGGGAGCCCGAGTCTGCTATGGATGAGGTCTTGGGAGAACGCAGGGCGGGGGTTGCCGATGGCGTGAGCCGCGGGTCGGGCAGGTTCATGCACATAGCCGCGGGAGCGGGGGCGTTCTTACGCACGCGTTGGCGCTGGGCAGTCGCGTTTGTGGCGCTGGCGGCGGTTGGCGCGGCGCTGATTCCGGCTCTGCATGGACGGCGGCAGGCTGCGGTTGCGATTCCTTATCCGCACGATGTGGCGCAGGTGAGCTTTGCCGTGGCGGGGGATGTGATTCCGCATGAGGCGGTGCGGGCGGCGGCGAAAGCCGCAGGTGACGGCGAGGCAGGATGGGCGGCGCTGTTTTCGGATGTTTCGGATGTCTTTGAGGGCGCGGACTTCGGGTTTGTGAATCTGGAGACTCCGGTGGCGCCGGAGAATTCGAAGGGGACCAAGCCGTTTATGTTCGACGCGCCGGTGGAGCTGCCTGAGGCGCTCAAAGCCAGCGGGATCAAGATTGTTTCCTTTGCCAATAATCATGTGTTCGATCAGGGGTGGGCGGGGTTCACGGAGAGCCGCGAGCATTTGAAGGGAATTGGGC
>JBAWFY010000231.1:0-3834 GCA_049592335.1 Occallatibacter sp. | reverse complement strand
CCTCTGCACCATGGACTCGGCGGATTGGGGCACCCGAGCCAAGAATATTCAGGAGGTTTCCGTTGTCAACGCCAGCAATTGAACCTCAAACCGAACCCAAGAAGAAATCCACGGCAAAACAATCGCTGCACTACCGCTTTATTCTTGCCACCTACCGCATCTTCGCAATCGCCGCCCTCTACGCCGTGCTCGCGGGCGTGATCGTCTACGCCTTCGTCATGGGTTTTTACGCCGTGAACTCCACGTGGGCGGCGCCCGTGATTCTCTCCGCAACCGACGAGAAAAGTCTCGACTTCCGCGAGAAGCTCATCACCAGCCAGCAGACCATAGAAGACCTGAAGGTGGACGCCAAGAAGATGCAGGCCGGTCTTGACGAGATGCGCAGTCATCGCGCGGCACTCGCGGCGCTCGAGCCTCAAATCCAAAGCGCCATTCACAGCGAGCGCACGCACGACCGCGAAGATGCCCCTGCGCTTACCGATCTCGATCGCCAGAAATTGGCTGACAACGCGCAATCCCGGCAAGTGCTCGCACAACTCAAAGACATGCAAGCCACCATCGAGAAGGATCTCGCCGCAGGCCTCATCACAAAGGCCGATGCCGCTTCACAACTCGCGGCGCTCAACCAGACGGCCACTTCCTACACCGACAGCCGCATCGCCGAAGTCCTGCTCACCGACACCGTAGTCGACAAAACCACGCTGGGCAGCACGCTGGACGCGCTCGAGAAGGAAGCCGAGCTGCGCTCCGAAGCCGCGCAGCTCGATGTAGCCATTCAGGTGGCCGAGAAAGAGCTGACCGAAGACAACCGGCAGATCTCCCGGCTGCACGACGCCATCGTGACCGCGAAGCAAAGCCCCTACTACTTGAGTGCCACTGGCCAGCAACTGCTCAACTTCGCCTTTGTACCCTACGACAATCAAGCCAGCGCCACGCCCGGTAGCCCGGTCTACGATTGCTACCTGAACATGATTCTGTGCCGGAAGGTCGGAGTCGTGGTCCAGCGATTTGCCGGCGAAGAACAGATTCTTCATCCCATCTTCAAAAACCAGGTTCGCGGCTTTCTCATCCAGATGAACCTGAGCCATGAGGAGTCGGCCAAGTCGAAGACCGTTTTCCTGGGCGGCAAGCCGCTGTTATTTTGACGGAGAGCTCGATGGCACCGAAAATTCAGTTGGTTTGGATATTGGCGTTCTGGTTTTTCCCCGCCTCCATTCGCGCGCAAGACCCGCACGATGCCGATTCCTTCTGCGCTTATCAAATGGAACAGGCCGAGGCGCAACGCGACCTTTTGCGCACACCCGTCGCCGCGGGCGGGCTCACGCAGCCGGAGACCGGATTGCCCACACAGGTTGTCGGCGGAGCCTCGCTCGGCGTCTCGAACGTCAAGAAGGCCGCGATCACGATGGAAGTGGCGCGCAGCAACTGCGATCTCTACCGCTCCACAACCGGCGTGCAGCAGCAGTTGCAATACGCGACTCCCATGCTCGAGCGCGAAGCCCTGCGCAATCGACTCACGCTCATCGATCGCGCTTCGGCCGAACTGCAGGCGCTGATGGACTCAACAGGAAAGATGCTCAAGGAACAGAACGCCACCCGGCTCATGGTCTTCACGCTTGAAACCACGCGCACCAAACTCGAGGCCGACCGCACCGATACGCAATCGAAGATCGCGGCCATCTACGTCCCCGATCTGAACGTCACTCCTATAAAAGAGATGGTCACTCGCAAGCAGGGCGACGAGGTTGCCGAGCAGCAGGCCCAGGACCACCTTAACCGCCAGAACAACTGGGATCTCGCCTTGCAGGTCGGCGTGCATCAGCAGGTCAACCCCGCCGCGCAGGGACCGCAGCCCTACGGCTCGTTTTCCTTCAACTACAACTTCGCCAGCCGCTCCATCGACCGGCATCTCGACAACGCGGTCACTGCCTACGCGAACTGGAAGCAGGCCCAGGAGGGCGACGTCATCCGCAATATGGACGTGCTGCACCAGGAGCTCACGGCAACTATTGAAGCCGATGAAAGCAGGCAGCAGTCGCTTCAATCTCAGCTCAAAGAGCTCGACAGCGATCATCAAGTGGTCGCCGAACCCGACACCTCTGCCGCCCTCGACTTCCGTAACCAGATCGACGCCGCGCGCATTCTTCTCCAAATTGAGTTGGACGACACTGCCTTTCGTCTTTCTCACCTCAAAGATTACTGCGCACGGAATTTTTGATTCTCTCTGGCAATCACCGTTGCCACGCTCGACGATTCCTTGCGTCGGCAATCTAGGTTTGCGGAACCAGCCCGCTTTTCCACTCGGCCATTTCGCAATGCCTCTTATACTGTCAGCATGTCTTCGGCTCCGGTGTGCGGATGGGCGCTCGAAAACGCCGCCAGGCGGCGCGGCGCGCTGCGCATCGCCGGCCTCGACGAGGTGGGTCGCGGTCCGATGTTCGGGCCGGTGGTCGCCGCCGCAGTCATTCTGCCCAAAGGCTGCCGTCTGCCGAGCCTAACCGATTCAAAGCAACTGACGGAAAAGCAGCGCAACGCATTCGACATGGAGATTCGCGTGTGCGCCGAAGCGTGGGCCATCGCCGCCGTCGATGTCGAGACCATCGATCGCATCAACATCCGTCGCGCGTCGCTGCTCGCCATGCGCATGGCCGTCGAGCAACTCGCCGTAGCGCCCGATTTTCTTCTGCCCGACTATCTGCTCATCGACGGCTGCGACACCATCGATTG
Organism: Occallatibacter sp.; assembly: GCA_049592335.1. Lineage (GTDB taxonomy): Bacteria > Acidobacteriota > Terriglobia > Terriglobales > Acidobacteriaceae > Telmatobacter. The sequence goes on along the minus strand of JBAWFY010000231.1, from coordinate 1,107 downwards.
GCCCTGTCCGCAGGAGGCCGTGGTCGAGGGCGACGCGCGAAGTAAGTCGATCGCCGCAGCCAGCGTCCTTGCCAAGGTTCACCGCGACCGGCTGCTGGTGGAGCTAGACGCCATGTATCCTGGCTACGGATTAGCGCGCCACAAGGGCTACTGCTCGCCGGAACACCTCGACGCGCTCAAACGCCTGGGCCCCACGCCTCTGCACCGCAAGAGCTACGCTCCCGTAGCGCAGAGAATGCTGTTCGACTAAAGTGGCGAGTCAGCAAGTCGGCTAATCAGCGAGTCAGTCTTTCACGCCCCTAACGCGCTACCATTCCATCGTGACCGATTCTGCGTTCTCCATTCTTTCGAACTCCGCTCCACTCGACCACGAGCGATTCTCGGCGCACCGCGAGCTCGAAAGCCTGCTCAAGAAATCTCTTGGCCCCGTCTTCTCCGATCTTGTCCACTTCGATCTCGGCTCCCGCGCACTCTACGCCGCCGACGCCTCGAATTACCGTCAGCTTCCCATTGGCGTCGTCTATCCGCGCGACGCCGCCGACGTTGACGCTGCGCTGGCTGCATGCCGCCAGACCGGCGCTGCCGTACTGCCGCGCGGTGCAGGCACCAGCCTCGCCGGCCAGTGCGTGAACGTGGCCGTGGTCTTCGACTTTTCTCGCTTCATGAATTCGCTCCAGGGGCTAAACCCCGCGGAGCGGGTTGCCCGCGTGCAGCCTGGCATCGTGCTCGACCGCCTTCGCGACGCCGCCGAAGTCCATCACCTCACCTACGCGCCCGATCCCGCCACGCACTCCCGTTGCACTCTCGGCGGCATCATCGGCAATAACAGTTGCGGCGTCCATGGCCTCATGGGCGGCAAAGCCGTCGATAACGTCGAATCGCTCGACATCATCCTCTACGACGGCACGCGCATGACGGTCGGCGCCACGCCGCCCGATCAACTCGATGCGCTCATCCGCACTGGCGGCCGCATTGGCCAAATCTATGTGGGCCTCAAGCGCATTCGCGATCGCTACGCCGATCTGGTGCGCGAAAAGTTTCCGCGCATCCCCCGCCGCGTCTCCGGCTACAACCTCGATGAGCTGCTGCCGGAAAACAACTTCCACG
>JBAWFY010000230.1:0-11276 GCA_049592335.1 Occallatibacter sp. | reverse complement strand
GGCCGTCGCGGATTTCAACGGCGACGGCAAGCCGGACCTCGCCATCACCTTGCCCGATGACAACTCGATCGTCGTGCTCCTCGGCAACGGAGATGGTACCTTCACCGCGCTGCCGGAAATTTCGGTTCCCAACGTCTACGCCATCGCCGCCGCCGACCTGAACGGAGACGGCATCCCCGATCTGGTCACCGCCAATCCTGGCAGCAGCAGTCTCTCGGTTCTTCTCGGCAAAGGCGATGGAACTTTCGCGCCAGCCATCAGCGTGCCCGTTACCGGACAACCGACGTGGGTCACAGTGGACGATTTCAACGGCGACGGCATTCCTGACCTTGCCGCAACCATTTTCGGCGGAGTCAACTTCCCGGGCTCGATTGAGATTTTTCTGGGCAAGGGCGACGGAACCTTCACTCCGTTGACCTCTGAGCCGGTGGTGGGCTACGACCCCACCTGCATTACCGCAGGCGATTTCAAAGGCAATGGCATTCTCGATCTCGCGGTCTCGAATCTCGCCTCCGACACCAACAATCCTGCGACAGTCACAGTCCTCATCGGCACAGGCAATGGTACGTTCACTCCCACAACGCAGACCCTGCTCACCGGGAATCTTCCCTACTCGGTCGCGGTCGGCGACTTCAATGGCGACGGCATTCCCGACCTGGTCACCGCCAACGCAGGCAGCAACACGGCAACCGTGTTTCTGGGCAACGGCGACGGTACGTTTACCACCGGGCCAAATCCTCCGCTCGGCACGAATCCCGTCTTCGCGGCCGTAGGCGACTTCAACGGCGATGGCCTCAGCGACATCGCCGGGGCCGACAACGGTCCCGATTTTCAGGCAACCATTCTGCTGGCGCAGGATACAGAGACACAAATCGCCACAGCCGCGGTCAGCGGAATCAACGTTGTCGGAACGGGAACCCATCTCGTCGATGCCAGCTACCCGGGCGACGGCAACTACCAGTCGAGCACTTCAGCAACGGTTGCGCTAACCGCCGAGCCGGCTCCCACAACCCTGGCGCTGATTGCCAGCCCCACCAACCCCACCTTCGATCAACCGGTTGTGTTCACGGCTACGCTTTCGCCCTATCAGGCCCAGAACCACACAGCAACAGGTTCGGTCACATTCTATGTAGGAAGCACCGTGCTGGGAACCACCGCGCTTTCGGGCGGCGTAGCAACTCTGAGCACAAAGGCACTCCCGGTGGGTGTCGACACTGTAACCGCCATTTATCCCGGCGACACCAACTTTGCCCCGGCTACCTCCGCGTCCTTCCAGGTCACAGTATCCTTCGCTGGTCCCGCCGCAACCACCACCACTGTCTCCGCGTCGCCAAACACGGCACAATTCGCCACCGCCGTAACCTTGACTGCTACGGTCAACAGCTTAGCCGGCTCACCTCCAGGAACGGTTTCGTTCTACGACGGCGGAACGCTACTGGGAACCGGAACCCTCGTCGCCGGCACGGTCGCGTATTCATCAGCCACGCTGACCACCAGCATATTGAGCGTTGGCACGCACAGCATCACCGCATCGTACGCCGGCTCAGGAGACTTTACCCCGAGCGTATCCAGCGTAATCACCGTTACCATCACCCCACCGGGATTCAGCCTCACCGCCTTGCCCACTACGCAAACCGCGGCCGCCGGAGATTCGGCAACCTACAGCATCACCGTCGTTCCGCAGACCGGGTTCAGCCAGTGGGTTACACTCACCTGCTTAGGATTGCAGCCGGGCACAACGTGCAGCTTCTCCCCGCAAACCGTCACCGGCGGCAGTGGAAGCTCGATCCTCACCGTGTGGACCACCGCAACACAAGCAAAGAATGCCACAGGACCGGCCAGGCGCAGCGGCCTGATCGCCGTAGCGGGCCTCCTCCTGCTATTGCTGCCTATCGGCGTCAGGCGCAGCGCTCGTCAGTGGCTTGTCGCGGTCTGGCTCTTCGCCGTTTTTGCAGCAGGCGCCGCTTCGCTCACCGGTTGCAATCCTGGCTTGCTCAAGATCTACCAGACCTCGACCTCCACGCAGAACATTCTGGTCACGGGCACCGCACCCAACGGCTCGCAGCCCATCACCGCGACCGTTTCAGTCAATCTGGTTGTGGAAACAAAGTATTAGGGCTCTCAGACGCTACTCACCCTTGCGCGGCGCTCACGATAGCCTCAACCACCTCTTCGGGCGTAAGCCTATCCACGGCGATCGAAACATGCGCAGTGCGGTAAAGCGGCAACCGCCGCTCGTAGCGTCCGGCCAAATTCGCGCTGTCGGCAAGGATAGGGCGCGAGTGCTCTGTGCCGCGGCATCGTTCAAGCGTCGTTGCCAGTTCCACTTCAAGATGGATCAGCAGAGTTTCCGGCGCTCCAAGCAGCAGCGACCGCGTGGCCTCGGTCTCAATCGCTCCGCCGCCTAAGGCCAGCACCAGCGCATCTTCGCCGGCCAGGTGCTCAATCGTGGCGCGCTCACGCTCGCGGAACCGAGCCTCGCCTTCGCGCGCAAATATCTCGGAAATCGAACAGCCGGCTACGTTCACGATCGCTTCGTCCGCATCAACGAATCTCCAGCCCAGCCGCTCGGCCAGAAGCGGTCCCACAGTGCTCTTGCCCGAGCCCATAAACCCGGTGAGCACAATGCGCCGCAGCCGCATGCGCGGTTGCGATTTGTCTGAAGCGGTTGTGCCTGCTGAGCTAGCCGTCATGCGTTCCAGTATAGAAGCAGGTTTCGAGTGTCAGGTCCCGAAGTCCCGCCTTCTTGTTCCTCGTTCCCTTGTTCCCTGCTCTTCATCATCCCAGCACCATCACCATCGCCCCGGTCGTAATCAGCACTCCGCCCACAATCGCTGCAGCGTTCAGTTTTTCGCCCAACAGCAGCCACGCAAACACCATCACCAGCGGAACGCTCAGCTTATCCAGCGGCGCCACGCGCGATGTCGGCCCCAATTGCAATGCGCGAAAATAGCAGAGCCACGACAGACCCGTAGCCAGACCCGAGAGCGTGAGCAACAGCACAGTCCGGCGGTCGAGCGAGCGCACTTCGCCGTGTTTGCCCAACGCAATCGCGATGCCCCATGCGAAAACCACCACCACGCTGGTGCGCAGCGCCGTAGCCAAATTCGAGTCCACATGCGCCACGCCCACCTTGGCCAAAAGTGCCGTGGCGGCGGCAAAAACTGCGGAGAGTAACGCCCATCCAATCCAACTAGAGGTCCAGCTCATGGCAACCAGCATACGCGCCCCGCGGCTCTCTCGGTTGCGGATTCTTGAGCCATGTACACTGGGGCCATGGAGGCCGGTCGCGCCAGCAAAACTGCATTCAGCGTGGCCCGCCGCCGCGCTGTTCACCAGGTTCTCGATCAGCCTCCGATCCTCCACGACCCTGTCGCTGTCCCGCTTCTCGGCGCTCGTTTTGAATACGATCGCGAGAACGAGATGCAGCCGTTCGCCCGCGCCTTTCGTGCCTTTATGGCTATGCGCAGCCGCTATGCGGAGGACTGTCTGGCCCAGGCCGTAACGCAGGGCATCACGCAATACGTCGTCCTGGGCGCTGGTCTTGATACCTTCGCCTATCGCAATCCGTTTCCGGATCTTCGCATCTTCGAAGTCGATTTTCCCGCCACGCAGGAGTGGAAGCGCTCGCTGCTCGCCGAAGCTGCCATCTCCGTTCCTGCCGCGCTCACCTTTGTTCCGCTCGACTTTGAGCACCGGACCCTGGCCGAAGGCCTTCATGAGGCAGGCTTCTATGCCCACGCGCCCGCGTTTTTCAGCTGGCTTGGCGTGGTTCCCTATGTCACGCTTGAAGCCTTCCGTTCAACGCTCGAAACCATTGCCTATCTTAAGCGGGGCACAGGCGTCAGCTTCGACTATGGCGTGCCGCGCCACTCGCTCGGTCCTAGAGGACAATCTGCTTTCGACGCGATTGCCTCCCGCGTGGCCTATGCCGGCGAACCCTTCCGGCTCTTCTTCACTCCCGAAGAACTCAACGCGGAGTTTCTTCGCGCAGGCTTTCGCCACATCGAGCAACACAACTCTGACGAACTCAACGCCCGCTATTTCAGCAACCGCGCGGACGGCCTCCGGCTTCCCTCCTCCGGAATGGGCCGGATAGCCGCCGCGTGGACCTGACCTCGCGCGATAAGATGGCGTCATGCGCCCATTCGTGTTCGCGTTCTTTCTTGCTGCTGCATCTCTCAGCGGCTGCGGCTATCACACGCTGGGCGCGGCCACACATCTGCCTCCCGGCATACATACTCTCGCCGTGCCGGTCTTCGCCACGCGCACTGAGGCCAATGGCGCCGAGACGGCGATGACCCAAGCCGTGGTCCGCGAGTTCATCACGCGCACGCGCTTTCGCGTCACTACCGATTCCGGCGCCGATGCCGATGCTGTCCTGCACGGCACGATCCTCAAGCAGACCGTCACCCCACTCACCTACAACGCGGCCACCCAGCAATCGTCGAGTTTTCTCATCACCGTCGTGGCTTCCGTCACCCTCACGGCTCATGACGGCCGCGTGCTCTACGAAAACAAAAATTACGTCTACCGCGAGCAGTATCAGTCCACCACCGACCTGCCCACCTTTATTCAGGAAGATCCCGCTGCCATGCAGCGCCTCTCGCGCGAGTTTGCGCAGCAACTTGTAGCCGACATCCTCGAAGGCCTCTGAGGCTCGTTCGCGCGCGGAGCGATGACAAGGCGAACAAACCCTAAAACTGGGTTGATTGATCGATTTCTCCCCCGTTTTCCGCGCTGGTGCGCTGGCTCGCCGAGCGGTATTCTGAAGCCGCATGAGCAAGAGGCCGCAATCATGAGCGGCGCACGTTGGGGCGCCGGCTTCGCCGCAGTAGCCCGCTTTGTCGCGGAGATCGAGGCCGCGCAAGCGGACCCAGGCAAGTTGCGTCCCGGCTACGTGCTTGCCGGCGACGAGGTTCTTCTCCTCGACCGCTGCCGTGCGGCCGTTCTCAAGGCCTTCGTTCCCGACGACCTGCGCGACTTCTGCCTCTCCGATCTCGATCTAGCCTCCACATCGATCTTCGAAATCCTCGACCGCGCACAGACTCCGTCTCTGATGGCGCCCTTCCAGGTCATCTTTATTCGCAACGTGCGCCAGCTCTATACGCGCGGCGCAAAAAAAGAGGAATTCGCAGCGCTGGATCGCTATTTCCAGTCGCCGAATCCGCAGGCACTGCTGCTGTTCGTCGCTGATTTCCTGCGCATCCCCTCTGACGCGCGCCGCATGGAATTGGACGACAAGAATCGCTACGAGCGCCTGCAGGAAACCCTAGGTCAACATTGCGGCACGGTGGAGCTGGCGCGGGTCAGCGAAGAAGATGCGATGCGCTGGGCAGCGGCTACGGCGCAGCAGGCCGGCGTGCGCCTCGACCCCGACGCAGCCCGCGAACTGGTCGACGCCCTCGGCGCTGACATGATGCTCGTGGCATCAGAGCTGGAAAAACTTCTTCTCTACACAAGCGGCCGCGGAAAAATCACATTAGGCGACGTTGAGACCATGGTGCTCGCCGCCAAGCAACGCTCCCTCTATGAACTTACTGACGCTATCAGCGCCCGCGACCGTGTGCGCGCGCTGGCCCTCTTGCACGGCCTGCTCAACAGCTCCGAGGCCGGCGAAGATGCGGCCATCGGCCATCTCTACATGCTGGCCCGTACCTTCCGGCAGATGCTGGTCATTCTAGAAAAGAACGTGCGCGACTCGCGCGCTATCTGGCAAGCGCTATGGCAGGGTTTCCGCATGCCACCCTTTGCCGCCGACGACCTCATCCGCCAGGCGCGCCGCTACAAAAGCCGCCGTGAGCTCACCCGCGCGCTGCGTCTGGTGGCTCACGCCGACCTCGAATTGCGCTCCTCTCCGCCCGACAAGCGCCTCGTCCTGGAACGGCTCATCTACGAATTGGCCTCTGAGCCCAAACCGGCGGCCCCGTCCTGGGTCTCGCCGCAACTGTCGTTTGAAACCTAGATCCCAGTGGCGCAACAGCCTGATGCCGCAGCGGGACGGCGCGTAGTGAACACCCTGGCTCAGTGCACGCCGTGCTCGTGCAGCCACGGCGCATATTTCTGGTCCATCGTCTCCACGTGATTCAAAAATCCATGGTGCAGACTGCAAAGCAAAGGGCGCAGTTGAACGCCTTCATCGTATTGCAGCCGATGCGCCGACTGCAGAATGTCCGCCAGCATGCGATGGTGCTCGGCGCGATGCTCCTCAAGTCCCGCAAACCCTGTCTGCGCCATCAGCTGCTCTTCGCTCCAGAAGTGCATCCGCGTAAACTCGACGAACTCATCCAGCAGTTCGCTGATTTTTTCCTGTCCTGCGCCCCGCACCAGCGCCAGGCGCAGCGCATTAATCGCATCCATCAATATGCCATGCTGATCGTCCATGGCGCGCACGCCCAAGCTGCAGGCGTGACTCCACGTAAGAAGAGTCACATGAGCCTCCACTAAGAACTGCCCCACCTATCGGCTGGCCCCAACCGGCCATCACCGTAAATCCTGCCGCCACGTGACTTAGGTTTTTCCTGGGCCATCGCCGACCGGGCGCACAATGGAAAAGATGGCCTTGCTCACGCCAATCAACCTCATTGCCGCGCTGCTTACTCTCATCCCCTATCTCGCCGTGGCGTTTTTCCCGAGGTTCGTGGCTGCGCGTGTCCGCACGCTGCCCCGTTGGGCGCGCTATTTCGGGCCGGCAGCGCTCGCCATCCCCTATCTGCTCGTAGCCAGCGGCGCCGGCATCTTCCGCTGGGGATGGCTGGCCCTATACGCGCTTCTGCCTGTCGCCATCGCACTCGTGCTTGGTCAGGCAGCACGAGTCGATCCGGACCAACACGGCAACTGGCGCGACTTCCTTGTGCTCGCCTTGCTCGGCCTCGCCGTCGATCTGCGCTGGTTCGAGTGCGCGTGGCCCGCGCATCTGGCCATCTTCAACAAGATTCTTCTTCTCGACGCCAGCATCTACGGCTTCGTGTTTGTCCGCGAGCTTCACGGAACCGGCTTCGACCTGCGCCTGCGCTGGAAGGACGTCGCAATCGGCCTGCGCGAGTGGGCGTTCTACACGCCGATTGCACTGGCGCTCGGCTTGGGCCTTGGATTTCTGCATCTGCACGCCCTCGGGCCCGGCCTGGCTCCCATCGCAGGGGCGTGGCTTTTCACCTTCTTCTTCATCGCCGTCCCTGAAGAACTGTTCTTTCGCGGCTGGCTGCAGAACCTTCTCGAGAAGCGCATCGGCCGTTACAGGGCACTGTTCCTCACCGCCTGTCTCTTCGGTCTCGCGCACTTCAATAAACGCGCCGTCCATTTCAACTGGCGCTACGTGGCGTTGGCAGCGCTGGCGGGGACCTTCTACGGTCGTGCGTGGCGAGCCCAGCGACGCGTAGGTGCGGCCTCCGTCACCCATGCCACGGTCGACGCCATCTGGTCGCTCTGGCTGCGGTAGAACGCGAGCTCCGGCAAACGGCCGCTGCGCGCATCCGCAGAGTGATGGAGCCTGGATCCTTTTTTTACAAGGCGCAACCAATTCCGCGGGCTTGGGTTGATAGCATCAGTTGCCCGGAAAATGTACCCCAATCCGGAGCAAAGCATTTGCACATGGAGGAAAGAATTTCCGTGAAAAAGACTGCACTGTCGCTGCTGCTAGCACTCTGTCTCGCTCCTGCCGCCGCTTTGGCGCAGGTGGGAATCGTGGTTCGCGTAGCGCCTCCCGCGCCTATCGTTGAAGTCCACGACCGTCCGCCGCATCCCGGTTGGGTCTGGGTTGACGGCTATCACCGCTGGAACGGCCACCGCTACGTCTGGGTCCACGGCTATTGGGCTCATCCGCCGCGTCCCGGCGCCATCTGGGTCGCGCATCACTGGGAACAGCGCAATGGCGGCTGGTTCCTGGTCGAAGGCTACTGGCGGTAATCGCTGATCCGCAAATCAAAAAGCGGGGCGCAAGCCCCGCTTTTCTCTAACCACTTATCACTCATCACTTAGTCCCAGTCCCATCCTGGACACTGGGTGCCCCAGGTCCCGATTTTGGGACCTGGGATAGCACAAAAGCTCACTCACCGAATTTCAATCACATCCGTCGCTGCTGCCGCCGCAGCCTCGGCCTGCTCCATCAACTTCTCCGCAACCGCATAGAACGCCGCAGCCTGTGGGCTTTTCGGTCCTGCCAGCGCCACAGGCAATCCGCGATCGCCGCCCTCGCGGATCGCCAGGACCAGTTCGATCGCGCCCAGAAACGGCACGCCAAACTGTTTCGCCGTCCGTTCCGCGCCGCCGCGCGAAAAGATATCGATCTCCTGGTGGCAGTGCGGGCACGTGAAGTGGCTCATGTTCTCCACAATCCCCAGCACCTCCACATTCACCTGCGCAAACATCTCCAGCGCCTTGCGCGCATCCTCCAGGCTCACGTCGCTCGGCGTCGAAACCACCACCGCGCCGGTCAGCGGAACAGTCTGCACCAGGGAGATCACCACGTCACCCGTGCCCGGCGGCAAATCCACTACCAGGTAATCCAGTTCGCCCCAGTTCACCTGCTGCAAAAACTGCCGGATGATCTGGTGCAGCATCGGCCCGCGCATCACCAGCGGCTTATCGCCCGGCGAGATGTAACCAATCGAGATCGTCTTCAGTCCATGGGTTAGATTGGGCTCGATCATGTTCCCCGGCCCCACCTTCGGCTGCTCGCTCGAGCCCATCATCAGCGGCACATTCGGTCCGTAGACGTCAGCGTCCATCAACCCCACGCGCTTTCCCATCTTTGAAAGCGCGATTGCCAGATTCACGGCCACCGTGGTTTTGCCCACGCCTCCCTTGCCCGATCCCACGGCAACAATTTTTGAAACGCCCGGCAAAGCCACCGGCTGCGGCATCGCGTGTCCATGCGCCATCATTAATCTCCTGATCCGATTTTACCGTGCGCGCAGATCACCTAGAAAAATGAGCGTCCCACATCTCGTCCGCCACGGCGGATGAGATGTGGATACCTCAAACCTCACGCCACCGATCGAACGTGCGCTCACCGCAAAGATGGGGATTGGGTAACCCGCACCAGAATCTGGTGAATCTGCCGCACGCCCTCGGTCAGCGACGCCGGCCCCGGCTGCAGAATGATTGCCGACTTAATCTCGTATACTTGCCCGTTGCGCACCGCGCTCGTCTCTGCCCATCCCGGCCGCGCGCAAATTTGTTTCACATTCACCTTGCGCCCGCACCAAGAGGCCAGAATCACCTCCGGATCGCGCGCCACCACTTCTACCGCATTCACCATGCGGTCCTTCGCCTTGCCGCGTCCGCGCAGCTCCGGAAAAATCCCTTCGCCTCCGGCAATCTCAATCAACTCTTCCACCCATTCAATGCCGCTGAGCAACGGATCGTTCCACTCCTCAAAATAAACGCGCGGCCGCCGCGGAAATTTCTTACTGGCTTCGGAGATATTCCTCAAACCGCGCTCCAGCTCCTCCACCAGCGCCGCGCCCTCGGCGGGTCTGCCTACCATCCGAGCCAGCACCGAAATTGTCTCCAGGATCTCCCGCACGCTGCGCTGATTAAAGTTCAGCACCGTCACTCCGCGCAGAACCAGTTCGCGGGTAATCTCGGCCTGCACATCGGAAAATGTCAGCACCAGGTCGGGCTTGAGGTCGAGAATCGCATCGAACTTCGCGTTACGGAATGCCGACACGCGCGGCTTGCGCCGCGCCTCAGGCGGCCGCGTCGTATACCCCGACACGCCCACAATGCGGTCCTGCTCGCCGAGCAAATACAGAATCTCCGTGGTCTCATCGGTCAAACACACGATGCGGCGCGGAAATTCCGCGGCCTTCGTCGGCAATGAAATGGAAACTGGCATTGTTCGCAAGGTGAAACCAGGATGGGAAAATCTTTTACAGTTCAATCGCGCCAGCGTTCTTCATCTCCGCGATCTCATTCTGCGCCTTCTTGCGCCGCGCATGTTCGCGCTCCCTATGCTCGCGCCTGCGCAGCGCATCTTCGAAGCGGCGGATCTGATCCGGCGTCTCCGCCTTCAGTTGCGGAACCTTCTGCCCACGCCCGTGCTCGTCCACAGCCACAAACACCAGATAGGCGCTGGCCACGTGCGATACCACTCCCGTCCGCGTATTCTCCGCCCAAGCCTTCACGCCTACTTCCATCGAACTCGTAAAGGCGCGGTTTACGCTCGACTTCAGCGTGACCAGATCGCCCAGCCGCACCGGCTCGATGAAATCGATATGATCCATCGACGCCGTCACCACATGCGTGCGGGAGTGCCGATAGGCCGCCATCGCTCCTGTCAGGTCGATAAAGTGCATCAGCCGCCCGCCCAGCAGATTGCCGAGCGTGTTTGTGTCGTTAGGAAGCACAATCTCCGTCATCTCCGACTGCGTGCTTGCCACGGTCCGCACCATGGGTTGGCTTTGCTCGCTGCTCATCGCGCCTTCGCTCCGTTCCATTTCGCCCAGTTCTTTATACCATCCTGTTCCGCAGCCAGTTAGAATAGACTTGTCGGCAGAGACTGCCAAGGCTGCGCCGCCAACTCCAGTTTCGGCAATCCTCGCTAAAACCGCAAATCCCTCGACGAGCCGACCCGGATAAGAACACTATGGATAAAACTACAGGCCTCAAGGAAATCCTTGCTCTCGATCCCAAAAACAGCTTTGCCCGTTATGGGCTGGCCATGGAGCTGGCAAACCGCGGCGATGTAGCGTCAGCACTCTCAGAGTTTGATACACTCTTGGCCAACGACCCAGATTACACTGCCGGCTATTTCATGTCTGCGCAAACTCTTGCGGGCGCGGGCAACAAGCAGCAGGCGGTGGAGCGGCTCAAGGCCGGCATCAGCTGTGCAGCGCGTAACGGCAATAGCCACGCCCTCAGCGAGATGCAGGGGATGCTCGAAGGATTGGAGCGCTAGCGGTTCCACCGGCGGCCGCAGCTGGCTTTTTGGGGCGGCTCTGTTTCTATTTGGTCGCAATTTGGTCATAGTTTAGTTTTGGCACGAAATGACGTGCTGAAGGCGCTGTTTTTCAGATTTCAGGAATCCCTGGCGGTGCGATTTTGCGTCTAATGACTGATATGGCGAAGTACTCAATTGTTGTGCCGTTTCACAACGAGGAAGAAAACGTAACGGCATTGTATGCACGCCTGAAACAAGTGATGGAGCAGGTGGGCGACTCTTTTGAGCTTGTGCTGGTCGACGACGGATCAACCGATCGCACCTACAAACTGCTCGAAGAAATCGCCGCGGTCGACAGCCGCGTGCTGCTCATCAAGCTGCGCCGCAACTTCGG
>JBAWFY010000229.1:0-17704 GCA_049592335.1 Occallatibacter sp. | reverse complement strand
GCGTTGAGCTGATCCACCATCGTGTTGATGGTGTCTTTAAGCTCCAGAATTTCGCCCTTCACGTCCACCGTGATCTTGCGCGACAAGTCGCCGCGAGCCACGGCTGTCGTCACCTCGGCAATGTTTCTTACCTGCGCCGTCAGGTTGCCGGCCATGGCGTTCACCGAATCGGTCAGGTCCTTCCACGTTCCGGCCACGCCGGGCACCACAGCCTGGCCACCCAGCTTGCCTTCCGAACCCACTTCGCGGGCCACGCGCGTCACTTCCGAAGCAAACGAGCGCAGCTGATCCACCATCGTGTTGATGGCTTCTTTGAGCTGCAGAATTTCGCCACGCACATCCACGGTGATCTTGCGCGAAAGGTCGCCCGAAGCGACTGCCGTCGCCACTTCGGCCATGTTGCGAACCTGGCCGGTCAGGTTCGAAGCCATGGAGTTCACCGAATCAGTCAGGTCTTTCCATGTTCCAGCCACGCCGGGCACCATGGCCTGGCCGCCGAGCTTTCCGTCTGTGCCCACTTCGCGGGCCACACGCGTCACTTCGGCGGTGAAGACGCCAAGCTGCTGAATCATGGTGTTGACGATGTTCGCCGAGCGCAGGAATTCGCCTTCGAGCGGCCGCCCGTCCACGTCCAGCCGGACCGTTTGCGTCAGATTGCCCTGCGCCACAGCGGCGATTGCGCGCGTCACTTCCGTTGTCGGCCGCAGCAGGTCCTCAACCAGCGTGTTGACCGACACTTCCATATCGGCCCAAGCGCCCTTGCGGCGCTCAAAGCCAATGCGTTCGCGAATCTTGCCTTCCTTGCCGACAGCCTGCCCCACGCGGCTCAACTCCCGCGCCATCAGCTCGTTGGCAGACACAATATCGTTAAAACTGTCCGCAATTTTGCCTGGCAATCCGCTCCACGATACCGGCAGCCTCACGCTGAAGTCGCCGGCCCGCATCGTGTGCAGGCCCTCCAGAATGGCCACCATGCATTCGGAAGCGGAAGGCTCGAGACCATTCAAACCGTTCGCGCCATTCGATCCGTTCGAGGCATGCCCGTTCCCCTCGCCCTGAATCTCGCCCTGGACCGCAGGGAGTTGTTGAACCGTAGATTCCATACGATCGTCACCTCGGGTAGAGAGAACGCTGGGAAACCGTGCTCTGGGAGCACGGTTCTACTTAAACCCGGTTTTGCTGCGCTTTAGTGGGATGCAAGCAGGCAAAATCCGGGTTGTACAGCGTAGCGAAAAAATCCGCCGGACAAAAAGGAGTAGCCAAAGGAATCCGAGACAATGTTTGCAATCACCCCGACGTCTGTGCGATCTGATCGTATTGAAAGCTAAAGAGTTGCGCCCCCCAGACTCACTCAGTTCCATTTCTGGACCGCTCGCGCGATTCTTCGGCGGCGTGAGCCAACCTGACGTGTTCCAGTCGCATCTCAAAATAAAGCAGATTACCGGGTTCCCTAGCTACTCCCAGCACGCGTTTGGAAATCATCGAGGTTTTCAAGTCTGCGCCAAGCCCTCCTTGCTAGCCCGTTCCATCATCTCGCGGAGCGAATCGGCGGCCGGGTTGCCTTGGTGCGGGTGGGAAGGGATATGCGCATGATCGGAACTGCCTTCTCACAAACTCAGACGCTATGGGCCCATATCACAAATTTGTGGCGTCGAACCCCGAAAAAGCCGGGAGGCGATCAGTTTGTCTGTCAATTACTCTTTCCCCTGTCCCGGATGCGGTGAGTTGATCGCCCTTCCTCTCCAAAGCCGCCTCGGTTGGGCTGGTTCGTCGCAGTTTCTTCATACCGCTATCTGGCCGGTCCTGTTTCTTTGCAACCGCTACTCGTCGATTGCCGAAGTCCCTTTCTCGTCCGTCCGTCTTGCCACGGATTTGCTGATTGGCCAAAAGCACCGCACGGACTACCTGCTGATTATCGAAGGGGATTGTTGTCTTGAGAACTGTGGCAAGCGCCACACCATCTACACCCACTGTCCCAGCGGCGCCGACCCGCAATCGATCTTGCAAACGTTCTTAGGCGTCAACCCTTACATCGCCTGCCTCGGCGGTCACCCCGCAAAGTTCCATCGCGATCGATTGGGCTTCAGTCGGCTTTCCGTCTCATAGTCGTCCCGCTACCGGTCGCACTCGCAGCGATGCGGCTACTTGCGGGCCGACTTTGGATTTGCAAAGCTATCCGAGTCGTCGGCATGGCTCCGATCGAGGCACGCGAAGTCTTTCTCGATCGTCACCGCGAGTGCGCCGGCTGGACCGAGGTCAACTGATTCATAAATGCCGACTTCGCTTTCACTGCCCCACCGCTTCATCCGCTCTTGCGCGACCAGAACCGTCGCCCCTCGCGGTTTCCACTCAACTTCCACCGGTTTTGCCTGCGAAGCGGCCTGCAGCCCGTAGCTCAAGCGCGACTCCGGCGCAGCAGAGAACTGGATAGCATCTTCGACGCGCTCTCCGCGCAGCAGCCTTTCCAATTCGGACCGCGAAACCCTTAGCCGCACGCTGTTTCCTTGAATACGCAGTTTCATTTTGCTCGTTCCTCCTCTCGCCAGAGGCCGGTGAGGTGTGCTCCGCTCAACCGATTGTCTCGCAACTCACAGCCAGGAGCCACTTCCGCACGGCCAGTGAACCGCGACAATATCGACCGGAAGAGATCCTGGCTCACTAAGTTACAGGAGCGATTGCGTTGCCGGATGCGCCAATCCCTCAGCCCATCGATTGCAGATTGCAGCCAATCGCTTTCTCGATGCATCTGACCGGCTTAGGCATGAGTTCGGTCTGAAATTGCAGATGGCGATAACCAACGGCCTCCTGGCAAGAGCGACATTACCGGTAAACTCGCCGCTGCCTCCGCCTGCCGGAGCAGCGAACTTGAGCGTGCCTTCAGGCCGGCAGGCCTGGAGAGCGCCCGGCATAACTTTTTGAACATTCCCGATCAAAAGGCCAGCTTCAACCTTGCGTGTCTCACCGGCGAGCTTTACCGTCTGCTCATTCTGCACACTCCGGAGGTTGTCTTTACGCATCCTTATGAAGGCAGTCACCCGGACCACGATGCGTGCGCGTTTGCGGTGCATCGCGCGACCCGGCGAATTCGATTGGACGGCGGCGATCCGCCAGTGATCGTCGAGGCGCCGTTTTATCATCTCGGCACTCTCGGTATGGAAACCGGTTGCTTCCTGCCCCACAGTGAAGCTCCCGATCAAATCCGCTGGCTGCTGACCAGGCGCGAACAGAAATGCAAGCAAAAGCTGTTGTCGTGCTTCTCTTCGCAGCAGGCGATTTTGAACCATTTTCCCTTCGACTGCGAGTGCTTTCGCATCGCTCCCAGTTACGATTTTCACGAACCGCCGCACGATGGGCCCGTATTCTACGATGCTTTTCCATGGGGAATGACCTCCGAGCAATTTTGCGAGCTTGCCCGCGCAGCAGACGCAGCGGAAAAGGAGGCGATGGCATGCCGCTTACCGTGTTGAGCGTTGCCTATTCGTTCGCTCCGGTCGGTCAGGGCTGTGTGAGAGAAGCCGAGCAGGAGCCGATGCATGTTTGACGGCTGCCATTGCGACCTGCTTCGCACCACCTGCGAACTCGAGGCATTCCAACCCTCGTGGAAAGCTCTGTGGAACGAAGACGGGAATTCCACCCCCTTCCAGAGCCCTGCGTGGCTCCTGCCGTGGTGGCGTCAGTTCGGGCAGCCGGGTCTCGCGGCTGCGGTTTTGTCACGGCACACCTGGCCCATTGCGTTTCTGCCTTTCTACACATACCGTGAGCTGCGGCAGAACGTGAACCGTCTGCTGCTGCTCGGCGTCGGCACTACCGACTATCTGGATGGCGTGTTTTCGTCCGATTGCAAAGTTGAGCACGTGAAGGCAGCACTCGAGTGCGTCCTGAGCACGGAAGGATGGGACTCCATGGTTGCCGTCCAGCTTCGCAAAAGCTCAAAACTCTTTCAAGCCATGCGGCGGGAGGAGCGGCGCGACGTGGAATCGTTCCGTTCGGAGAGTTGCTTGCGTATCCGGGCGGTTCACCTGGATGCTTTCCCGTCCCAACTGCGGCAGAACATCCGCTTCTATCGCAACGTCGCGACACGAAGCGGAGAGCTGGAATTGGAGTTGGCGGATCGGCAAAACTGGCAGGCTGCGTTCGACGCGCTCGTCCAGCTGCACGCCATGCGCTGGCAATCAGTCGGCCAGCCTGGCATGTTGGCCGATCCCAAAGTCCTCGCCTTTCATCGCGAGGCCATCCCGTTGCTGTTGGAGCAGGGAATGCTCAGGCTGCACCTGCTGCGCCTGAAGGGCGAAGTAATTGCCGCCACATATTCCCTTGTCGATCCTCCTGAACGCCGCGAGCGGACGCAGTATCTCTATCTCATCACTCACTCCGTCAAACGTGCCGAACTCCACCCCGGAACCTTGTTGCTTGCCGCGATGATCGAGCAAGCTGCCGAGGAAGGAGTTGCATGGATCGATCTTCTTCGTAGCGAGGAAAGTTACAAAAAGCTTTGGCACGCCGAGCAGGAGCCAACCTACGGCTTCACCATTCAATAACGTCGTACTTGTGTCGGAGACCGGCTGCCGCGCTAGCTTTGTATTCGAAACGAGTGAATTCGCCCTCACACAAGATCGCCCATCCGTGGGCTCTACGGATGGGCGATCTTCCTTTTACGAGGAAAACGATGCTGCGCCGTCAGCCGCTACGCGAGCGCACTGCTGATATTCGAGAACACCGTGTTGACTAACGATCCAACTTTGCGCACCATCGCAATTGACGTGACAGCAATCAGGGCAGCCACCAGTGCGTATTCGATCAGATCCTGGCCCGTTTCATCGCTGCTAAAGTTCTGCATCTTCAGGTAGATTTTGAGCAGCATGTTATTCATGGGGGTGCCCTTTCATCTCACCTTAAAAGTATGTATGGAAATCGGAATCGGCAATGCAGCTTCCGCGCAGGAAGCACTAACCGCAAAGTGTTACGTTGATTGGCTTCGTAGCGAGGAAAGCTACGAAAAGCTCTGGCACGCCGAGCAGGAGCCCACCTTCGGCTTCGCCATTCAAGAACTTTGCACTTGGTCAGAGACAGGACTGCCCCGCCAGTTGGTGGTCGCGAGAATATTGATGCAGCCTCACGCAAGATCGCCCACTCGCGGCAGTCCACGGGTGGGCGATCCTAAGTCCGCAAATCTGGGGAAATCGCTTAAAGTCAACCAGCTACGCGAGCGAACTGCTGATATTCGAGAAGACCGTATTGACGGACGACCCGACACTTTTCATGGTCGCGATCGCCACGATCGCAATCAGCGCAGTCGCCAATGCAGTCTCGATCAGATCCTGTCCCGTCTCATCGTTCGCGAGGCTTTGTAACTTCAGATAGAACTTGAGTAGCTTGTTGTGCATCTGTCCCGCCTTTCCGACCTCTGACATTTCGAATCTAAGGCAGGACATCGCAAGTGGCAATGCAGCTTTCGCGTATGTTGCGCTGACAGCAAAGTGCGGCCGCACAGCGCATCGGTAACCCGGAAATTGATTACGTGATGAGCATCACATGCGGTGCGCATCGCTCGCACCCCCGCACTCAACCGAAGCGCCTCGGTTTACCGCGGACGCACCAACAAAAATGACCTCTCGCAATGGAGAGGTCGCAGGCATATTACGGTTTCTGGAGCCGACGGTCAGACTTGAACTGACGACCTGCTGATTACGAATCAGCTGCTCTACCAACTGAGCTACGTCGGCCTGCATCTTCGATTGTATCGTTCGCCTTGTGGAAGGTAAAGGCGGGCGCGAAGGCGCGAATTCCGACTCACCCGGCGATCGCATGCGCCAGATGAAGGCACCAGTTAACGCGAACGAACAGTGGGCTCAATGGAAACTTGCACGGTAGATGATTCGCCCCGGGAATCCGCGGAGCGCAGCGGTATACTTCTGCCCATGCAAATCGATCCTGTTCAGGAATGGCAGAGGCTCACCACGGCATATCGCGAGAAGAGTCCCGAAGAACTCGTCGAACTCGCCCGCGACATTGCCGATCTCACCGAAACCGCGCAACAAGCGCTGCGCAGCGAGATGCGCAGCCGCGGCCTCGGCGATCCGGAGACTGCGCGATCCACTCCGGAATCTCAGCCCTCGCCGAAGCAATCACGCCGAGCTTCGGTGCTACTGACAAACCCGCCATCGGATCCGGTCGACAATGCTGCACTCGGAGCATTTGGCGCTCGAACGCCGCAACTGGTGCCGGATACTCCCGACACGCACGACGAAGCTGACGGTCCGCACGACTACACATGGAAGACGCCTCTGTGCGAGTGCGAAACAAACGAGCAAGCGCAGCAGCTCATTGAAGCGCTGCAGCAGGCAGGCATCGATGGCTGGGTCGAGCACCCCGGCGGCTATCGAAGCTCCGCTCTTGAGTATCCCCGCGTACTCGTCGCCGCCGATCAGCTCGATCAGGCGCGCGTCATCGCCGCAAATCCCATCCCGCAGCAAATCGTTGACGAATCGAAAGAGGAAATTCCCGAGTTCGTCGAGCCTAAGTGTCCGAAGTGCGGCTCCGACGACGTTGTTCTCGAAGGCGTGGACCCAGAAAACACCTGGCGCTGCGAGCGATGCGACGCCCAATGGACCGATTCCATGCCCAAAACCGAGGACGGCTACCCAGCCGCGGCCAAAAAGCCCTCATAAACGGAAAGAGCCGCCCGGCAACTGGGCAGCTCTTCCCTTAGGGAGAATAGTTCCAACGGAGGCAAACCCATTAGAACTTTCTGGCTGCATAGTAGGTGCGGGGGGAGGCGGTGTCAAGAAAAAATCTGCACGAAAATAAATACGTTTATTTTCAATCATTTAACAATGAATACCCGCAACGCAAAATGACAATTTATTCGCTGATTCTTCGCCGCCATAATTACGTTATTTCCCGTGAATTTACCTATTTTCTTTGGGTTTATGTCCAATTTTCCACAGAAAAAAGTCGCCATTAACGGTTCGGATGCGGCCCTTTGATTGCCTCGCCACTCTCCGGCACTCTATCCCGCAAATCGAGATGGATGAACTCCTCGTCGAAGACTGAGGACGCCGGTTTGCCCCGGGCCATCCTGTAAAGCGCCCTGCCGCCTCCCAGGAACCCTCCCAGCAAAATAGCCGCTGAAGCGCCTACCACGCTGATGACCGTAATACCCATCAGCAATCTGGTCGTCTTTGCGATCTCCGATTCGACGGGCTGAGGAATCGACGTCACGTCGGCCTCGTAGTGCACCAATTCCAGCAAGCGATGGCTTTCATCGGGAACGGCATCGCCGCTCACGATCGCCACCAGCGGTCCGCTGTCCCGCACCTCAAGCGAGGCCACGTCGGAGTCGATAAGCGGTTTTGTCCAAGACGGTTGCGCCTGGCTGCCCGCTTTCAAATACGCGCGAATCGCATCCACCTTGGCATGCGCCATCTGCGGCGTCGGGTAGTCGATGAGCGTGAGCGTGGCCGGCCCGGAACTGAGCGAGTAGTTCGCCGTCACCGTTTCAGCGCCTTTCTCGAATTCGACCAGCGACGGCGGCAGCACGCCGCCCGAACCTGCGTAGCTCGCCGGACCCAGCGCGTAGTGCGTGGTCTGCGGGTCGAGCCGTGCCTTCGGCAGACTCGCCAGAATGGGTGGCAGAATCGCGCGGCTTCCGCTCGCATTGGGCAATTGGCGCGCAATCTCGCGTAGTTCGCCCGCCGACATCGGTCCCACGTGCGAGAAGGTCGCGTCTACCACGGTTGTTCCCACCCAGAACAGCACACGATTGTTATCCGACGTCCCACCGGTTCCAATCTCTTCTTTAGGCCAGCCATTCTGCCGGTAGTAGGTGTACGCGCCGTAGGCCCCGCTCGCGTCGTCGAAGCGCAGCGCGCGCAGGCTCAACGTTTCACCCTCGCGCCTGTAGTTGGCGAACACCGCGGCGTTGAACCCGTACTCCTTGAGCGCCGCGGAGTTAGCCGCGTCCACCTGCGCCGGATCGGTGATCGTCTTCAGAGGCTCCGCCGCTTCCCAGCCGTCGAACGCATCCGGCAGCAATGCCTGCGGCGACGGTGGAAGTGTGATGGCAGTCGCGGATTTTTTCTCCGCAGCGGTAGGCTGCCCAGTCTGCGCATACGCCAAGGCTGCAGAACAGCCCAGCGCCGCGCTTCCACATATCGTCGCCAACCACCGCATTAACAATCCTCACTTCTTCGGCCGTGTGCAAAACGATGCTCGATCGGCTCGCCCTGCTCTCAGGGTAAACGCTCGCACGGCGCGCCGTACCACGCTCACCCCACTCTCTTTTGGACACGAAGAAGCGCAGAAAGGTTCCCGCGGGCGCACACACTGCAAAATATGCCTCAGGCCGTGGTCCTGTGCGGACGCGTGAATGCGCGTGAACTCCAGCTTAGGCAGCTTCGGGCGGCATCGGCGACGGACCTGGAGGGGGTGGGGACAGGATGTCACCAAGAGCCTGGAAGCGGCCACCGTAGAACAGCAACGCAAAGTAGCGCAGGGCAATGCAGACAGGACCCCAAAAGCTGATCACGAGCAGCAGCGCGAGCGCAGAAATGGCAAGGCCCAGGATGACCTCGAAGAATGAACCAACGATCATGTTGAACATTGAGGTTTGATCGAGGTATGTGTGGAGCGCAAACAAGCCGCCACCGAGTACTCCAAAGACAAGCAGGCACGGGATCGCGAGAACGATGAAAATTGCCAGCATGACAGCAAAGGGTACGAACACATGCAGCACCGCATAGAGCAGAAAGGCCCCTTTTTCGCTGAAGATGCGAGTACGTACGGCAGCCCAAGCCTGGCCGGCTGAGGCATCTTCGAGCGCAATGTGGGGCAACATGAAATCCCGAAGGACGATGTCGACAGAAATGGCGGCAAGGACGATCAGAAGGAGCACAGGCAGGAACAACAGAAACAGACCAAGGAACTCCGCGGCCGGAAACTCGCCGCCTGACCGGCTCTCCTGGGCGATGCGCCAGATTCCTAGGATGAAAGGGAGCAACATCAGAACAACCGCCAGAAGAAACACCAAGCTGACAACGATGGTAAGGATGAAAAACCGGAACGCCTGGGAGCGGTATTTGTGCCATCCCGGGGCGATCAGCCGGGTTTGACGAATGAGGCACTCGAAGAGAGCAAACCGCAGGCGAACCATGAGGTAAAAGATCGCGATGGAGACCGCGACAATAGCGATCGCGACCGTAACCATGATCGCGATCCAGCGAGGACTCAGCAGGAATCCCAGCGAACTGGGTTGGATGGCAGTTGGTGTGGCATGGCCGTGACCAGGGAAGTTGAAGTTGAAACTTCCCGAAGCACCTTCAGTAAAGATGGCGACGGCGCAGAGCTTGATGAAGGTTCCCCACCGGAACGGACGGAAAAGCAGACTCTTTGTCCACTCAACCGCGGGAGAAATGGCTTGCGGAGCAGAGAGGACTCGCATACCGATCCTTTCCACGACGAAACAGCCCACCACAGCGTTGCAGGTTTACCGGTAATTCTACTCGAAAAGCAGCGCTCGATCCGTCGCAGCTCACCCCAGCCTCATTTGCTTTCTGTCTGCGCTTCGATTGCCTCAATCTGCTGTTTGGCCGCAGCCAGCCCGATGTGTTTCGAGGAGCACAACAGCTGAATAGCATCGATCTTCCGCCCCTCCGCCAGCAGCGAGCGGATGGTCTGTTCATTGAGCGCATCCTCGGAGTCTTCCACCGGCAATTTGAGGAACCGGAGAATTTTCGTCCGCAGCTCCTCATGAGACTCCCGGCCGCCGCTGTAGGAGTCCGACATCGGCACGGAACCGTTGGAGGTGAGAATCGATAAGCGATAGACCTGCCCATTGTTTCCGGCTGTGCTCGACTCCATGACCACGCCCTGGATTTCGTCGAAGGCGACCGTGCGCCTCTTCACCCAGAACAGACGCCGCCGCGTCCACTGCGCCTGCTGTCTCGCGTTGTCGAACGTCACCTCGGTCCTCAGATCGAAGGCCGCTGCAATGCCCATGAAAACACCCGCCGGGATGAAGGCCCTCCAACCGTGCTCTCGCCCGTGCAGCCCGACGCCGTAAAACAGACCCGCGGCGACAAAGAGAAAGAAGTAGGAAAGCCACGCGGTGCTTTCAACCACCACTAACTCCGACGGCGTTTCACTTTTGATTTTCATGGCTGGCCTGTAAGCACTATGGCAAGAAACCGCCAGCTAGACAACAGGAATTTCCGCCGCCCCTTGCAAGAGGGACTTCTGCCGCCACGCGTCGAACGCCGCCAACGCCCGCTCGCACACGATCCGGTGCCGCTCCTTCTTGTCGCGGACTTTTTTCCGGACCTCTTCTTCGAGCGACTCCAGAAGATCGAAGGTGATATTAGCCGGCTGAAAGTTTTTAGGGTCGGCGTGCGTAATGTAGTGAACCAGCGAACCGAGCGCCGTCGCACGCGGAACCGGCTCAGGCTGCTCGCCGCGCGCCATCGCCGCGGCATAGATCCCTGCCAGCATTCCCGTCGCGATTGACTCTGTGTAGCCTTCCACCCCGCTGATCTGGCCGGCGAAGAGGATTGCGTGCTGCGGAGATGGTTGGAACTGCAGATCCTTCGACTCAGTTTGGAGCAACGAACGCTCCATACTCCGCTCAGGATGACAGGCGTTGGGTGCGGCCACGTCAACATGGGGCGAAAGCCGGAGGCATTCATCGAGCAGCGCCGGCGCGCAGATATACGTGTTGCGGTGAATCTGCCCATAGCGCAGGAAGCGCGCGTTTTCGAGGCCCGGAATCAACCGCAACACCCGCGCCTGCTCGCCAAACTTCAAATGATTTTGGAAGCCGACGAGATTGTAGCTGTCCGCGCGCAGATTCTCTTTGCGCAACTGCACCACGGCCCACGGCCTATTGCCGGTGCGCGGATCGCGCAACCCCACCGGCTTCATGGGCCCGAAGCGCAGCGTGTCGCGGCCCCGCGTGGCAAGCACTTCGATGGGCAGGCAGCCTTCGAAATATTCGAGCTTCTCCCACTCACTACTCTCAGCGGCTTCGGCAGCAACCAGCGCATCGTAAAAGCGGTCGTATTCCGCGCGATCCATGGGGCAGTTGATGTAATCGGCGGTTCCCTTGTCCCAGCGCGCCGCAAAATACACGCGGCTCATGTCGATCGATTCGGCATCCACGATCGGCGAGATGGAATCGTAAAACGCCAGATGTCCCGCGCCCGTCAGCCGCTCAATCTCCTTGCTCAACGCATCCGAAGTAAGCGGACCCGTTGCAACCACAGTACACTTCGTGCCTTTCTGGTTTTGGTGCTTCGCACCGTTCTCGTCTTGGAGTAGCGTATCTTCCAGGCGAGTCACTTCTTCGCGAATCACGCGAATGCGCGGCTCGTTCTCAATCGCCTGCGAAATGCGCCGTGAAAACTCTACGCGATCGACAGCCAGCGCATGGCCCGCTGGTACTGCGCACGCATCCGCAATGGATAAAAGCACGGAGTGCCCGCGCCGCATCTCCTGCTTGAGCAGCCACGGCGCGGTCCACTCCGATTCACTCTTGAGCGAATTGGAGCAGACCAGCTCGCCGAAGTCCGTCGTCTGGTGAGCCGGCGTCAGCCTCGGCTTGCCATCGACCACCGTCCGCATCTCATAAAGCTCGACCTCGCAGCCCAGCCGCGCCGCCGTCAGCGCCGCTTCCGGCCCTGCCAGTCCGCCGCCAATCACGCGAATCCTCACCGCGCCGCTCCCGCCTGCGACTTTTCTTCCGGCTGCACAGCCGCTCCATTCTCCACGCCCCCAGCAAGACGCTTAAGCGCCTCCCCGCCCAGCCGCACGTTTCGCCAGTCATCCAGAAACTCGGCGCCCATGGCGCGATAGAACTCGATGGCCGGCGTATTCCAGTCCAGCACCTCCCACTGCAGGCGCTGACAGCCCTTTTCAAGGGCAATCGCCGCCACGCGTTTGAGCAGCGCCTTGCCAATGCCACGTCCGCGCAGCTCCGGCAGCACAAAAAGATCCTCCAGGTAGAGGCCAGGCCGGCCCATCCATGTGGAGTAGTTATAGAAAAACAGCGCGAAACCGGCAGACTGGCCGTCGTGCTCGGCGATCAGGCAGAAATAGAATGGAGTCGGCCCGAAGCCATCGCGCAAGAGAGCCTCCTCG
The DNA here is from genome assembly GCA_049592335.1 of Occallatibacter sp. Lineage (GTDB taxonomy): Bacteria > Acidobacteriota > Terriglobia > Terriglobales > Acidobacteriaceae > Telmatobacter. Next base: position 5,575 of record JBAWFY010000229.1, on the reverse strand, counting down.
GTCGCCACCACCGCATCCGGCGCACGCTCATACTTTGCCAGCGCCCGTATAAACGCAAGAATCTGCGGCACATCTGCCGGAGTCGCATTGCGAATCGCCGTTCCCATGCCTCCATTCTATTTCTTGTGCGACAGGGGTCAGGAATCAGAGAGATCGCTCGTCCAGCGCCGCGGACGTCGCTAACCACGCCGCCTTCCCTATGTGATCGAGACCACACGTGCACCTTTACTTGCCGCAATACCATAAGACCCGTATGGAACCAGCTCAATCCAGGCGTTGGAAGATGGTGGTAGCTGGCGCACAAACCATTCGTCGCGATCCTCGCGTTTCGAGCAAATGTTGCTGCGCCGGAAGCGTCGCTGGCCTGACCCCTCTTGTGCAGGGTGCGCGCTTGGATTTAACGTGGGTTTTGCCTGCCAAAGGCGCTGGGCTTCACGCAGTGCCTCGGATGATTCGGATTTTTTGAGCCTGCGGGCAGCATCGCGTCCCGCCGCTCTCAAGGAGAAAACATGAAACGCACTCTTTCAATTTGGCTGCGCCTGGCTGCCGCCGGATTTTTGGCGCTCGCTCTCACGCCTGTGCATGCGGATTCGTCCGCAAAAACGGGCAAGATTCACGGCAAAGTCATTAATCCCACCGGGCAGCCTCAGGCTGGAGGCACGGTGAGCCTCTCGACCGATGGGGGCTCGACTCTGAAGTACACCTTCCCGGTCGACGATACCGGTAACTACACCGGCGAGGCGCCGCAGGGAACCTACATGGTGATCTACCGCCAGGCCGATACGCCGGCTGGCCAAGAGGTCGATTCCTTCCGCGGCATTAAAATCGTCGCCGCGCAGGACACCGTGCAGGACTTCGATATGTCGCGGCAGGAGTACATCGACAAGCTGCCGGCAGAGGAGAGAAAGCAACTCCAGGCGCTGAAACAGAAGAATGCCGACGCTCTGAAGGCCAATGCCATGATCGCCCAGCTCAACGCCGATCTGAAGACAGTCTCCCAGGACAAACTGGATATCGATCACGCATCCGACACCGCAACCCAGAGCCTGGGCGCAGGCGCTGCCAAAACCGACATCACCAGCAAGACGGATGAGATCAAGGCCGCCAAGTACAACGACATCGTGAGCCTGATGACCAAGGACACCGAACTCAAACCCGATGAGGCCTTATTGTGGGTCCAGCTGGGCTACGGGCAGGCAGGCCTCAAGAAATACGACGACGCCGTTACGGACTTCAAGAAGGGTCTCGATCTCGAATCTGCATCCAAGAAGCCCCGCCCCTCTGTCCTTGGCCAGGCGAATTCCGGGATCGGCGAGGTCGATGCGCGAACCGGTAAGGTTCCAGACGCCAATGCCGCCTTTGACGCAGCCGCCAAGGCCGACCCCCCAAACGCACAGCTCTATCTCAGAAATCAGGCCGTCATCTTCTTCCAGGAGAACAACCCTTCCGCGCAGGCGGCCGCGGCCGATATCGCCATCAAGGCCGATTCCAGTCCCAACGATCCGGGCCTGGCTCTGATGTACTACCTCAAAGGCCAGGGGCTGGTGATGAACGCTACCATGGACGCTGCCGGCCATATCGTCCTGCCTGCGGACTGCACCGCCGCTTATCAGAAATATCTGGAACTTGCGCCTACGGGGCAGTTCGCTAGCGAGGTTGCCAGCATCCTGCAGCAGGCCGGCCAAAAGGTCAGCTCCACATACTCCGCGCCCAAGAAAAAATAGCCTGCTGTCGCTCGAAACCGGAAAGGGCGTCCACTTTCGGACGCCCTTTCAATTTGCAATGGACCGCTCAGCCGCAATCGCTTATCAGCAAGTGCTATCTCGCCGACTCCGCATGCGCCGCTGCCCCTCCATCTACAATCCATTCCATGGCCGATGAGTCTCACGCTGAGTTGCTGAGTTACGCGCAGGCAGCGGCCTGCGTAGCCGCTCACGCCAAGCTCACGGCGCGAAGCAAGCTCGGGACCGAACGCGTGAGGCTGGCCGCAGCTGCCGGCCGCGTGCTCGCCCAAACCCTCCGCGCCGACGCCGACCAGCCGCCCTTTGCCCGCTCCACGCGCGACGGCTACGCCTGCCGTGCCGCGGAAATCTCCACGCATCGTCCGCTCATCGTCTCAGGCTCAACTCACGCCGGCGACCCTCCCTCCGGCCCACTCGCGCGCGGGACGGTTTGGGAGATCATGACCGGCGCGCCCATCCCGCGCGGCGCAGACGCGGTCGTCATGCTCGAACACGTCGAATCCGCAAGCACCACCGCTGCTGCCTCCATCCGCCTCCTGCCGCCGCGCACCGTGGAGCCTGGCGAGAACATCGTCGCCCGCGGCGCGCAAGCTCGCAAAGGCGCTGCCCTGCTGCCTCCAGGCAGCCTGATTGGCGCGGAGCAGATCGCGCTGGTGGCGTCGTGCGGCGCGGCAGAGCTTGCGGTCTACGCTCGCCCACGCGTGGCCATTCTCTCCACCGGCGACGAGCTTGTGCCCATCGCGACCACGCCAAAGCCCGGCCAGATTCGCAACTCATCGAGCGCCATGCTCGCCGCAATGGTCTCCGCGGCTGGCGGCGATCCGTGGACCCTCCCCATCGCGCGCGACGCTGCCAAATCACTCGACGCCGCTCTCACCCGCGCCGCTGCAGCCGATCTCCTCCTTATCACCGGCGGCGTCTCCGCTGGAAAATTCGATCTCGTCGAGCCGGCACTCGCCCGTCTCGGAGCGCGCTTTCACTTCACTGGCGTGCGCATCCAGCCCGGCAAGCCAGTGGTCTTCGGAGAGTTTCCTCGACGCGCCACAAAGCTCGTCCAAAACCAAAACCGCGCGAAGCGCCAGAACGGCACGAAGTGCTGCTTTTTAGGGCTGCCGGGCAATCCCGTCTCCTCTGCCGTCACGTTTCTGCTTTTTGCTGCGCCGATTCTTGCCGCGCTGGCTGGCCGCGCGGAGATCGGGCCGAGGTTCGCTCTTGCACGATTGACAGAGGACGTAAAGGTGAAGCCGGGCCTCACGCGCTTTCTACCTGCCGCTTGTACCTTCGCCGGTACAGAGCCTGATGTTTCGCCCGTCGCATGGCAAGGATCGGGCGATTTGGCGGCGATGGCGCGCGCGAACTGCTTTCTGGTCGTGCCCGACGACTGTGAGCGTCTGCCGGCGGGCGCGATCACAACCATTCTTCTTCTTTAGCCAGCGCGACCGAAGCTGAAGGAGCGCCGAAGAGTCAATGTGCGCATAACCCAACGTGTTGATACGTCAAGGAGAAAAAGGAGCATCATGGCGAAACTCTCGCACCCCTCGCGCGCTTCGCGCCTTTCGCATTTTGACGCATCCGGCCGCCCAACCATGGTCGACGTCTCCGCCAAACAGCCCACGCGCCGCACAGCAACCGCTTCGGCCTTCGTCGAACTCTCCGCTGCGGTCCTCGCCGCTCTGCCCACGAATCCAAAGGGCAACCCGCTTGAAGTCGCGCGCTTCGCCGGCATACAGGCCGCCAAGCGCACCGCCGATCTCATCCCCATGTGCCATCCCCTAGCGCTCACCCACATCGACGTCGCAACCGAAATCGTCGCCGACCGCGCGCGCAGCGGTGTGCGTATCAGGGCCACCGCGACCACCGTCGGGCCCACCGGCGTCGAAATGGAAGCCCTCACTGCCGCCGCCGTCGCCGCCCTCACCGTCTACGACATGACGAAGGCGCTCGATAAGGGCATCGTGATTCGCGAGGTTCGACTGGAGTCAAAAACCGGCGGCAAAAGCGGTGACTTCTCGCGCAATGCGCGTTGACCATCGCGCCATTCGAAGAGATTTTTGGAAAGAAAAGAAAAGGATTTACCGCGCGATCAAAAACATTACCCAGCTCAGCACGATCACCGAGCCCACGAACAGCGCGAAGCAATAGGCCCCGTAGCGGAACATGCGCGCCGGCGTCTCGCGCATCGTAATGCCAAACACCGTCGAGGCAAACAGCGCGAACAGCAGCACCGCTGTGAAATGGGAGGGATGCATCAGGACTGCTTCCTCCCCGTGCGCAGGTTGTGCGCGTCCACGGCCGACATGATGTTGAGCATGCCGGCAACGACGATGAACTTGGTGCCGTAGTCGGCCACAGTGGTCGTAATCGGCAGCCCGCCCAGGCCCATGCCGCGGCCCACAATATAGAGCAATCCGCTGCCCAGATCGCCAGCCATGCCCAGCACGTCCAGAATCTCCGAGGCACTGGTGTAGAGTTTGCCCTGCATGGCCAATCCCAACACAAACATCGCAAGAATCGAGACCGCCAACAGCGTCCCGCGCACCCATTTGCCCTGCAGGAAATGACCAGCGCCGGGCACGAGCCAGCCGGCGATGAGCGGCAAATATACGAAGCCTTTATCAGATTTTTTGGCCACGGTGGGCCTGTTCGGCGTGGTCGACATTCCTTCTTGACTATACAGAGCCAGGGAACAAGGGAACAAGGGAACGAAAGACCAAGGGAACGAGAATGCTCCGCCTCAGACGACTTTGCCGAGGAAGAGGTAGACGAGTTCGATGAGCAGGATGAGTACCACGACGACTTCGAGGAAGAAGCCGCGCGACTGATTGAACTGCTCGATCATGTCGTGGTAAAGGTCTTCGGCGGTCTTGAGCTTCTGCGCTACGAGATCCTTGTAGTCGGGCACGCCGACTTTGGTGGCCGCGAGCCGGTAAAGCCGCGCGGCGAACATGTCGCTGAGGAACTTGATGGAATTGTCAGCGCGCTCGGTGAGCTCCGCGATGTCGAGCAGCACGGTGTGCAGCCGCGTGGCCGAGCGCGCCATGCGCCAACGCAACGGGAACGTCCGCCTGCGTTCAAGCGAGTTGTAGACGTTCGCGAGAATTCCCGTGAGCAACTCGTCGTAGTGGCGGAATTCAAGCAACTGCGAGTTGGCGTATTCGAGCAGTTGAATGGCGGACTCGGCGCCGTCGTTCGAGTCCAGTAGAAACGCGGCGTTCCATCCGATGACAGCGAGGTCGGTGTCGTAATAGGAGAGGCGCGATTGCAGCACCTCGGAGCACTCGTTGGCCGAGAGGCGCTGCCGGTCGCCGCGCACGATCTGCGCGATTTCCAATCCCCGATCGTTCATCACATCGGCGGCGGACCGGGAAGGCTCCTCATTGCGCACGTGGAAGATGAAGTAGTCTTCGCTGAGCCAGCGCGCGTAAGGCTTGATGAGCGCGGACTGGTTGCGTTCGAGGCGCTGGCGCACGATTGGCTCCACGCGCGCGGCAAAATCCACGTCCCACACCCAGCGGCTGGCGAGCTGCACCAAGCTCTCCCAGTCGCCCGAAAAGGCAAGCTGATAGATGACGCTGACCACGCCATAGTCGTAGTACTTGATTTCGCCCTCAAGCCGTTCGCCTCCCGAGAGAACAAGCGGCTCGAGCGGGCCGACGACTGGCGGGCGCTGATAGCGCACGTAGGCCGGCACCGAGTGCTTGACTTTGGGCTGCTGCACGGTGCGGGCATCCACCGCCTGCTGGAGCTGGTCGAGGCGCAGCTCTTCGCTGACGTCGAATTGAATGAGGACGAGAACCGAGCCGGTGAGAGAGGTTTGCGCGGGGGTAGCAATG
>JBAWFY010000228.1:0-17415 GCA_049592335.1 Occallatibacter sp. | reverse complement strand
TTCGCCGCGCAGCATGTGGAAGATCATGGCTCCCTTTTCCAGAGTCATGGATTGAAACTGCGGCGAGAAGGGGTCGAGGCGAGCGTCGCTCGAAAGCGGAATGGTATCGTAGGCGAGAGCTCCGGCGGCTACGTCTTCCAGCGCGGCGTGCAGCGCGTTTTTTCCGCTCTGGTCTTCGAGATACATCAGCTCGGCGTAGCGCGACATGCCGTTCGTGATCCAGGCGTCGCTCAGATTGTGCGGGCTCATCTCCGATCCCCACCACTGGTGGGCGATGGTGTTGGCCAGCCAGCGCACCGCCGATTTATCGCTTACGCGATTGCCCGGAATGCTGGCCAGCTCCGGAGCCCATGCGGCTACAAGCACGTCGTCGGGCATTTCGACGACATTGAGATGGGTGGTTTCGGCCACGCCGAAGTCGTCGGTAAAGAAGTTGTACTCACTGGTGGCGGTTTGCGCCAGCTGATTACCCGAGGCCTGGTGATCGATGGTGAGGTAGACCTTCACATTTCCCGCACCAGAGACAAAGGGATCAACGTAACGGCCGGCGATCACAGTTCCGGGAAATCCGGGCTTGGTCCATTTGAAGTCGTACTCACTGCCGGGCTTGCCGTTCGCGAGTGTTACGGATTGGGGCAGTCCCGTAGAGCCGCTGGCGAAGACCCTCATCCCCTGCGGCACGCGGATGTGCATCTCGGCTGTAAAGCGGTCGGTCAGGTAGCCGGTCATGGGAAACCAGCGCGCCGGGTACAGCAGGTAGCTGATCGGCTCCTGAATGGCAGCCAGCTTCAATCCCTCAACCGGCCCATCTTCGTTGCCGCTGATGATTCCGTCGTACACAAAGGTCCAATGATAGGTTTGATCGGCTACGAACGGCGCGGAGGGGGTGACGCGGATGGAGCCGTCGGCAGTACGCTCGCCGTCGAGAAGCTTGCCGTCGTCGTCGGTGATCTTGGCGATCTTGAGCGCGGGATGGAAGCCGAAGTTGACCACTTCCATATTGGCGGGCGCGGTAAAGCTAACCGCCGCGGTAGCGCCGACGTGATGGGTCGCCGGGTCGAGCTCGGCGTCGATCACGTAGCCGGTGATGTTGAGAGCCGGGCGCTCGCGCTGCGCCATTGCCGGCAGGACGGCGAGGGCCGCGACGGCCACCAGGAGCATGAGTTTGGCTGCGCCGAAAAAGCTGCTCTTCAGGACGAGGGAGCGAGGGCGTTCCAAATGTCGAGCCATAAAATTGTTCATCGCCTTGCTTTTCATCTCGTGGGCCGGGGAAATGCCGGCGGGTTCGTTCCAAGTTGCGCGGCTATCAGGAAGCAGCAGGGAGAGCGGCTTTCAACTCACCCAAAACAATGGCCGCAACGGTTTCAATTGCCCTTGATTCTTTGCTTTGACCAGCGGCCGAAGGTACCTGCAATGCTTCGCGAACGGCCCCCAGTTCTTTCATCATGGACTGGCGAGCGGGGCCATCCGGTAGCAACCGCCTGAGATGTTGGATGATGTTTTCCGCCGTGAAGTCATGCTGAATCAGCTCGGGGACGACGCGTTTGCCGGCGATCAGGTTGGCCATGGCCACGTGCGGCACCTTCACCAGACGCCTGGCGATAGCATACGTGAGCGGGGAGACCCGGTAGACCACAACAAAGGGGTTACCGATCAGGGCGGCTTCGACCGTGGCCGTGCCGCTGGCGACAACGGAGGCTCGGGCGTGAAAAAGAGCTGCCCGGGCGCCACCTGCGGTGGGGCGGACTGCGCCTTCGGCGCCAAAATCGCTCAACAGGCGAACCGTAAGAGGCTGCCCGAGCCGGTTCACCATTTTCTCGATTATGTTACGCTGCGCGGCGTTAAGCGTCGGCGCCAGCGGAATCAGAAATTCGTAGTTCTCTGCGGGACCGGCCCCACCTGGTTCGGGCTGAATCAGGCTCCGTGCCGCTTCCAGCATCTCCGTCAAATTGGCTTCGATCTCCTTGAGCCGGCTGCCAGGCAAGATGCCGATCCAGGTTTTGTTTGGGTCGAGATCGTTTTGGGCCGCGAAATCTGCGCGGCTCACGGCCGGCAGCGACAGATCGGCCAGCGGGTGCCCCACGAACTCCGCCGGAACGCCCCGCTCGCGGTAGAACTTTTCTTCAAAGGGGAAGATGACCAACATGCGTTTGACGTATTGCCGCACCAGGCGGATCCGATGCTGCTTCCACGCCCACAACTGCGGGCTGACGAAATAGATCACGGGAATGCCCAGCCGGTGGAGCTCGCGAGCCAGCCGGAAATGAATCTCGGGAAAGTCGATGAGCACGGCCACGGCGGGACGGCGCTCGCGGATGGCCCGCTTGAGCTTGCAAAATTCGCGCCAGATGCGCGGCAGGTGCAACACCACCTCAGTGAATCCCATGACCGCCACGTCTTCGGCGCGCACAATGCACTCCACGCCCGCGGCAGCCATCCTCGCCCCGCCCATCCCCCAGAGCTCCGCTCTTTCACCTTTTGGAGGAGGGTTTTGCGACAACGCGCGGGCCAGCTCGGCTCCGTAAAACTCGCCGCTGGCCTCGCCCGCCGAGATGAAGATGGATGGCGTCATGGATGTAAAAACTGCCGATTGCTACTGGTCCCCATGATATTCGGTGGACGCGAAGGGACAGAATTGGCCATAGAGTAGCTCCCGGTTTGCCGATTGTCCGCTCGGAGGATCATCGGTGTCCGTTGGTTAGTGCATCCGATCACTTTTTAAAGTGTCACAATGCGCAAGCACTAACTCTCCAAGACCGGATAGGATCCGACAGTTAGAGGCATTGGTGGTCGGAGGGTACTTTGATGAAAGGTCCACGCGCCAGGAAATTGAATGCGCTTAGATTGGCGAATTGTTATTGGCTCTTACCGCTCGTTTTCTTTGGCTGGCAAACCGCGCGGCATGCGATTGCACAGTCTCCAGTGCCAGTTGCAACTTACAAAATCAATGCCGTCAGAGCAATCAAGGATCCAGAGGGTCATGAGTTTGTCTGGAAAGTCGCGCCAGACGACTCCCTCATTATCCTCATTGCGCAACCGGATGGCCGATGGACCATTAAACGGATCACAGAATGGCAGACACAGTCGCCGAAAGAACACACGAATTCGTTTTTCGATGCCCTGCCAAAAAGCGAGAAGAAATCCTTCATCTCGTTCGACGACCCGCTGATCGATCCGGAGGGCAGATACATTCTCGTTCATCGGCGAGCGATGTTAAAGAATCCTCCTCCAATGACAACGCCAGATGGCGTCGCTCTTGTTGCAGTTCTTGAGCTTCAGACGCTAGGGCTCGTTCACAAGGCCCAGGGGCGAGACCTGCGCGGAACATACTTATTCACGCCGCAGGGAACCCTGCTCCGCGTCACGTGGAGCATCGACAGGCACTTTCTCTATGAGGTTGCTGCGCTGACGGTCCCAGGCCTGGAAGAAGTTGCGAGCTGTAAATACAATGACAAGTTAAAATCGCCCATCTCGCTGGCGTACCTAGAGAGGGAGAGCGGCAGTTGTCCAGCCTTTCTGCGTTTTGCGAATCTCTCAAGCTTGGACGAGCTGACGGGTTTGGAAAAACTGAATGCGAACCCAGGCCCGACCGTCAATGTGCAAGATATCCCCGGTCCAAATCGTTATTGCGCGCCGCTGAGTGGGACCGAGCAGCAAGCTCTATTTCGATGCGGAAATGTACACTTCGATCTTGGCGACGGCGTATTCATTGTGTTGTGGAGGGCGCTCGCGGCCCTCTCCGTTCCAGAGGGGAAGATCCTGCTCTCCCTGCCGCTGAGCTGGAACGACACTGAATCATCTGGGCTGTTCGCTCAAGCCGACGGTACTCGGTATCTCATCGTCCGCCATGGCCTGGAGCTCCGAACGTATCGCTTACCCTAGGTTTGCTCTCGCCGCAGCGCACGGTCGCGGGCAGGGATTACACTGCTCTTGATGGCTCCCCACAATGCCGCAAGCGCGGCGATCTTCTTCGCCGTGGCCGGACTTGCATGCTTGCCTTCGCGTGTCGTCGCCCACGCCGAATCCTTCGATACTCCTGTGCGAAAGGCCGCGGTCGATTTGGGGTCCTCTCGCAACCTGATGCCGGGAGACCGTCGACACGTGCAGCTTTCCTGCAGCTACTATCCGGGGTTCATGGTCAAGGAATTGGACGATCCGGGAATGGAAGGAGCGAGGTGGGTCACGATTGCCGTGTTCCTCAAGACGCACCCTCCGGCCTGCCGCTTAGCCCATGCGCCCAATGAACGATTCGTCGCCAAAGACAGCTGGGGATTTCTCGGCGTCAAGGGGCCGCTACTGTTCCTGACAGCAGCAGACGGTGAAGACGGCGGTTTGCCTTTCCGCATTCTCGACTGGAAGACGGGAAGGAAAATCTTTGAGGATTCAACGGCATTGCCCTATTACGGCGGGTTTGGTTTCGATTTCGGACACTCTGTAGATGGCAAGCTGTCGTTGCGGTATCTGCGCGTGGTCCACGGAGGCTGTTCCATTCCCGACGGGCAAAACTGCTGGAACATTTTAAGAGCAAACCTGGGATTGCCGCCTTCCGATGCACCTGCGTGCACCGGCTATGTTGGCGAGAAGACAGATCAGCCCATTGCGCTGGCGACCCTGGAAACGCCCTCCGCACTGCAATATCCGGTAGAAGTGAAGCTGTTCCCGCGGCCAACAATTCGAGCGATTGCCGGCGAGGTGAAGTGCAGGCCGGTTGATTAAGCTGCGCCGCCACCACCCTCCCAACACCCCACGCGGGACGAACCCTATGAAGCGGCAAACAACCTATAGCCCGTAAACCGGCTCTTTGCATAGAGTGGTAGCCTTGCCTTTGGAAAATGGACTGAGGAGGAAAGCCGTGCGGATTTTTTCCTGGTTTTGGATAGGGGGCCTGTTGATGGCAGCGACTTTGGGGTCGGCGGCGCAGACTGCTTCGAAGACGGAAAAGGCAAAGCCGGTGGCACAAAGGCCAGCCGCCAGCGAAGCAGCTCTTCCCGACAATCCCGTGGCCGACCCGAAGGCCGTGGTCACGCTTGGCAACGCGCGGTTCACTGTGCTTACGCCGCAGTTGATCCGCATGGAGTGGTCGGCGGACGGCAAGTTCGAGGACCACGCGTCGATGGTGTTCATCAATCGGCGGCTGCCGGTGCCGAAGTTTGGAGTAAACGAAGTTTCCACAGATCCGCTGCATCCGACCTTCAGCATCTCCACAAATGCTCTGACGCTCCACTATACGATTTTCGGCGACGGTCACTTCACGCGAGAGAATCCTTACATTGAGCTCACCGTTGACGGCAAGCAGGTCACTTGGCGTCCGAGCGATCAAGACACCGCCAACCTGATGGGCACAACGCGCACTTTGGACCAGGCGCTTGGCTCGAAGACGCAACAGCCTATCGAGCCGGGGTTGATCTCGCGCGCGGGGTGGACGCTGGTGGATGATTCGGCACGGCCGCTCTTCGACTCGACCGACTTCCGCTTCCTCGGTGGCGAAAACAGCCCGTGGCCGTGGGCGATGGCGCGGCCGGCCAACGAGGCGCCCGGCAAATACCAAGACTGGTACTTCTTCGGCTACGGCCACGACTACAAGCAGGCCCTCGGCGACTTTGTTAAAGTTGCAGGCCGCATTCCGCTGCCGCCGCGTTTTGCCTTCGGCGTGTGGTGGTCGCGCTACTGGGCCTACAGCGACCAGGAGCTCGACGAACTCGTCAAGGGCTTCCGCGAAAACGACACTCCCCTCGATGTGCTTGTGATCGACATGGACTGGCACCTGAACGATCAGCAGTTAAAAGCGATGGGCGCGGTCGATCAGTCGGGTCAGATGCTGGGCTGGACCGGCTACACCTGGAACAAAGTCCTGTTTCCCGATCCCGACGCGTTTTTGAAGCGCCTGCACGAAGAGGGCCTGGAGACCACGATGAATTTGCATCCGGCTTCGGGCATTCAGCCGTGGGAGGCTGCATATCCCGCGATGGCGCGCGCCATGGGAATCGATCCGGCGACAAAGAAATACATTCCCTTCGACCCCACCAACAAAAAATGGGCAACAAATTACCTCGACCTGGTTCTGCATCCGCTGGAAAAACAGGGCGTCGACTTCTGGTGGCTTGACTGGCAGCAGCAGCCCATGATGAGCAAGATCGATGGCCTGACGAATACCTGGTGGCTGAATTACATGCACTTCACTGATCAGCAGCGCGAGGGCAAGCGGCCATTGCTCTTCCATCGCTGGGGCGGGCTTGGGAATCACCGCTACCAGATTGGATTTTCGGGCGACACGGTTTCCGTCTGGCCGTCGCTGGCTTTTCAGCCGTGGTTCACGGCTACGGCGGCCAACGTGGGGTACGCGTTCTGGAGCCACGACATCGGCGGCCACATGCCGGGCGCAGTCGATCCCGAACTTTTCACGCGCTGGATCCAGTTCGGCATCTTCTCGCCGATTTTGCGCACGCACACCACGAAGAATCCCGACGCCGAGCGGCGCATCTGGGCGTATCCCGAGCCATATTCGTCGGTCATGCGCTCGGCCTTCCAGTTGCGCGAGGCCATGCAGCCGTATCTCTACACCGAGGCGCGACGCACTTACGACACCGGCGTCGCGTTTCTGCGGCCGCTCTACTACGACTGGCCGGAATCTGCGCCCGCATACGATGCCAAAGGTGAGTATCTGTTTGGCGACCAGATGGTGGTTGCGCCGGTGGTGACGCCGGCGGACAAGATCACGGGGCTGGCTGGAGAAAAGGTATGGTTGCCGGCGGGCGAGTGGATCGAGTGGCCAACGGGTAAGCGTCTCGACGGACCCGGGCAGGTGGATCGCAAGTTTTCTATCAGCCAGATTCCGGTGTACGTAAAGACCGGAGCCATTGTGCCCATGCAGCCGGCGATGCTGCACACGGGGGAGAAACCTGTCGATCCGTTGATTGTGAATGTGTGGCCGCTCTCGCCGGGCGAGAGCTCGAGCTATTCCGTCTATGAGGATTCCGGCGTGTCGGTCGATTACCAGCGCGGAGTGTTTGCACGCACGCCCATCAAGATCACGCAGAGGGCTACTCACGAGGGCGACACCTTGCACGTAGAGATCGGGCCTGTGGAGGGCAGCTATCCGGGAATGTTGAAGGCGCGCGGCTACGAGCTGCGCCTCCCCGCCGATTGGCCGCCCGATGCTGTGACGGTGAATGGAAAGACCGTTCCGTTTGTGAAACCAGGCGAACAAGGCGGCTGGCGGTTCGAAGGCAATACGCTGACGACGATCGTTCCCGTGCCTTCTCAAAGCACTGCGACGAAGGTTGTGGTGGAAGTGTGGCGTAGAGCGGACCAGACGGCGAACCGTAAAAAGATCGACGGGTTTGCCGGAAAGATGACGCTACTGCGCGAAGCCTATGACGCGATGCAGGCCACCGGCCCCGTGGCCGGTCCGTCTTTAGCGCTAATCGACGCCATGCAGAGCGGCGACCGCCTGAGCTATTTCCCAGAAACGATTGACGCCGAGTTGACACATCTCGACAAAACACAAGCCCAGGCGCAGGCCGACCTCGTCGCGTTGGACAAGGTCTTCGAGCAGTGGCTGCGCGATCCCACGCGGCGCATCGGCGGAGCGACGAAAGCGCCGGCCGATATCGAGAGCGAAAAACAGAAGCGCCGCGACGCGCTGCATCGCGCCGAGGCGCTCATCGCGGAAATGGCGAAATGACCCTGCGGACGCAAGCTGGTATCCGACGAACCTGAACGCGACATTCGGCGTTATTTTCACCACTCGAGCCGCAGCAGCGAAACCGCTTGCCGTGGCAGCGCCGTTTCGAGCGTCAGCTTTCCGCCGGTTACGTTGAGCCATGCGGGCGAATTGAGAAGCTCCAGTTGGCCCGCCGCCTTTAATTGCGCGTATTGCTCCGCGGTCGGGCTTTGCGGCGAACCCATTGCCAGCCATGCCGTATAGGCGTTGCTGTGTGTCTCATCGATGCGGTAATGCTCCAACAGCACCTTTTTCACGCCGGCTGGAATCCCGGTAATTGCGATGTGAGTTTTGGCGTCCGGAGCTTTCACATCGTCGTCGTGATAGTTCCAGATCATCACCGTTGCCTCGTGTTCCGATCGCGTTGCCAGGACGTCCACATCCGGCATTGTGCGAACTCCCGATTTGACCAGATTGTCGACCGGAATCGCGCCGCTGCTCACCGTCCTCACCCGATCGCCGGCCATCATGCCTGTCATGCGGAAGAGATCGAGGATGGGCTTATCGATGCCGTGCGTCGCCAGCGTGCGATATCCCTCGAAATAGCCTTCGTTCTCAAATTCGAAGGACCAGGAGAGCATGCCGACCAGGTTGACATCGGTCTTGTCCTCTAAGTCGAACAATGCTTTCACCGCAGTTGCGGTGTAGGCGGCGTAGAGCGGGCCATTGCGATAAGCATTTGCCGGATTCTCCTTCGCGGAGCAGGCCGCGCAACCCTCGGGATCGGCTTCACTGAGAATGATAGGCAGATGCCGAAGCTCCGGGTGTTTGGCGACGATCGCAAAGCCAGCCTGGGCGGCCTGCAGCTCATTGGCGATCCCCATGCGCACGTGCCCGTCCACTAAAGTTGTTTTGCCCTTGGGGTGAAATGAAATGAAATCGAGCGGAACCGCTTTGCCCGTGGCCGCACTCCTGTCGTCGAGGCAGTGATCAAGAAAGCTCTCAAGGAACGCACTCGCTTTGGCGCTGCCCGGTCCGGTGCTCGCCGGGCCGCCGACCAAAGCGTTGGGCAATGCCGCCCTAACGCCCGCAACGGCATAATCGTAGAGCCTGAAATAGTCGGCCGCCGTGCCATGCCAATAAACAATATCGGGCTCGTTCCATACTTCGAAGTACCATGTGCTCACCCGTTCCTTGCCGTAGCGCTCCACCAGATGTGCCGTGAATCTGCGCACCAGCTCGCCCCACATCTTGTAATCCCTGGGCGGATTGTTCGAAGCGCCTCCCATGGTGGGCGCAGGATAGTGCAGTTGGTATTGGCTGATGCCCGGTACGGTGGCGGCCAGGTCTTTGGGCATGAATCCCAACTCCACCATCGGCCGAACTCCGGCCTTCGCGAATTCGTCGAAGGTCTTGTCGGTGATGGAGAAGTCATAGACCGGCGCGCCGTGTTCGTCCAGCCGGAAGACATCCGACGAACTCCACTTCAGTTCGGGCACGCCATTGCCCGAAGTCAGCAGGTGGTGCGTGCGAATGGCCACTGGCGACGCGCTTATTTCACCGAGCTCGCCGAGCAGTTGCTCGCCCAAGGGCATCGTAGTGTAGTTGGACTCGTCGTAGCCAAACCAGTTCGTGATGGGCTTGAATTTGCCTACCGGCCGGGCAAGATCGATCTGGATGGAAACCGGATTCGCGGCCGGGGTCTGGGCCATTGCAGAAAGAGCGGCAACCCCCATGAGGATCAGGACAAGATTGCGCATCGATCAAAGACTTGCAGTTCTGGGCCGGTGGCTGCAAGAGCGAAGTGTGGCCGTCCCTACGAGACTCCAACTCTTCGCGCGCCGGATTGCCCGACGCGCGAATGTTCTTAAGAAAAACTACTTCGCATTTCCCGCATTCTGCAGGAACAGCGGCGGCTCGTCTCCGCTGGGGCCCCAGCTCGCGGGAACCGGTATGTCCAGCAGCCGCAGGTAGACACTGAATTGGCCGCGGTGCTGGTACCAGTGACTCAGCATCACGTCGCGCACAAAGAGGGAACGCGGCTGCGAAAAGATTTCTTTATCACCGCGCACCAGGCGCCAGGTTTCCTTCATCGTGGCATCGTCGAATTTGGGCAGCAATTCGCGCACCGCGGCTACACCCTCATCGTGCGCCTTCAGGATCTCGTCGCGGCTGGCCGGCTGGGCAAACTCGAACTTCTCCGGCGCTTGCCTGGGATTGTCGGCGACCATGCGGACAATGTTCGCTGGCACGCGAGCAATGTGCAAAGCCAGTTGCCCAGCAGTCATAGATTTTTCGTGGGGTTTCCAAGTGAGCTTGTCTTCGGGAAGGCGCTCGATGAATTTGCGAGTGATGGGAGCTTGGATTTCGAACTCGGCTAACAACGATTGCGCAATGGAATCAACGACAAGTGGTTCTGCAACAGGCATGACGGTTTTCCTCCTTGGGGAATCGGGTGGGCTTTTGCATTCTTCGAGAATTCTGGACAGAGGATCGACTCGGCGGCGTTCCGCCGGGACTTTTGTTTCACAATTAAAAACGGGCCGCGATTCCGCCCTTCAATCCCAGAAAAGAATGACGGTTCGCAGGAGACTGCAACGAAGGACGGGCGATCAGGACTATACCTACGACGCAGCAAACGCTACTTCCGCTCGGCGCGCTCGCGGACGTGCTCGTTGATCTTGGTCCAGCCGCCTCTCATGCCTTTCTTGTAGTCTTCGGGAATGTTTCCAAAGCCCGTGTGATGGAACTTGATGAGGGTTTCGCCATTCTCCTCAGTCAGTCGGTACTGCACGTTGTTGGCGACGGGGAACGACATCATCAGGGGCCCGCTGAACTCGAGCAGTGTGGGCCGCTTGATGGCCTGCACGGTGGCCCAGCAATGGCCGTTGTTGTCGCCCAGGTCGCGGTACCAGCGGCCACCGGGCCAGGCTTCGAGCTTGAAGGGCATCGAGGTGCCGTCGTCCTTCTCGAAACCGGAGGCGAGCTGTTCGAGGAGTGCGCTGAAGGTGACTTCGAGCGAGGCATTCACACGGATCTCCTGCTCGATTTTGAAGGTGAGAGATTCGACGTCGGGAAGGGTCATGGTTGTCATTTTCATCCTCCTTGGGGAATTTGGGTTGAGATTGCGGACTTACGACTGCGATTTTGAGGTCGTCGGTGAGCTGATCGAGTCGATCTCGGCCTGGGCACGCTCTGCGCGCTCTTTCACGCGCAGCAACTGGTGCTGCCAGAGACGCTCGAAGGTCTTGGTCCATTCATGGATCGGCTTGAGCGCGTGGGCATTGGTGCGGTAGAGGCGATGACGGCCGTTGCGACGCACGCGGACCAGGCCAACGCACCGCAGAACGCCGAGGTGCTTTGAAACCGAAGGCTGATCGAGGCCGATAGCCTCCACAATCTCGCTCACCTGGCGTTCGTCCGCGGCCAGAAAGGTAAGGATCTGGCGGCGGCGAGGCTCGGCGACAGCGTTGAAAGGATCGGAGGTGGTTGCGGCTCGTGCCATGGTGAGTACATTACATTCCTATATAGGAATATGTCAAGCGGATTTTTAAGCTTCTTTGCGGACGGCGCAGCTTTTCCGGCGGCGGGCGCAGATCGGCTATAGTTTTCGGCAAGGATCTTCTCGCTGGGGAAAGGACTTTAGGCATGAGCTTCGATCGACGGATGTTTTTGCATGCCTGCACGCGTGTGGGGATTGTTTCGCCGCTACTGCCCGGGATTTTGTACACGCTGGCTGCGCAGGGGCAGGAGGGCGCGAGCTCAGACACGACTTCGAGCGCCGGCCAGCCGGCGGCGAGTACCGGCTCTGAAACTAAGCCGCCGGCGCTGCCAAAGATTACCGAGCAGATGATTGATCGGGCGGCGGAGCTGGCGGGGGTGGGGCCGTTTACGGCCGCGCAAAAGCAGATGATGCTCGAAGGGTTGAGCGATCAGCGCGATGGGTACGCGGAGATTCGGGCGCTGAAGCTCACGAACGATGTGCCGCCGGCTTATGTGTTTCATCCGGGGAAGGCGTCGGCGTCTCAGATTCGTATCGCTTCCCAGCCGACAAACCTTCCGACTTGCGAAGTGATCGTGGAAGAAACCGTGCGGGAAGAGGCAGAACGCGGGGTCCAGCTTCCGGAGGGCTCAGTCGCCCGGAATTGGCCTCCTCGGCCCCGTGCGGATTTTCATGTCGAAGACCTGGCCTTCATGCCTGTCCCTGAGCTCGCTGAGTACCTTCGAAACAAGTATGTAACTTCACTGGCGCTGACGCGAATGTACATTGAGCGGTTGAAGCGTTACGACTCGAAGCTGCATTTCGTCATTACGCTCACCGAAGAGCGCGCGCTTGCGCAGGCCAAGAAAGCCGATGAGGAGATTGCCGCCGGCAATTATCGCGGGCCACTGCACGGGATTCCGTGGGGCGCGAAAGATTTGCTGGCGGTGAAGGGCTACCCGACGACCTGGGGCGCGGGAGGGTTTGAGCACCAGTCGTTCGACGAAGACGCTACGGTGGTGCAGCGGCTGGACGCGGCCGGCGCGGTGCTGGTGGCGAAGTTCTCACTGGGCGCGCTGGCTATGGGCGATAAGTGGTTCGGCGGGAGGACGCGCAATCCGTGGAATCCGGCGCTGGGATCGAGCGGATCGTCGGCGGGATCGGCGAGCGCGGTGGCTGCTGGGTGCGTGGGGTTTGCGATTGGCTCCGAAACGCTGGGATCGATTTCGTCGCCGTCGACGCGCTGCGGCTGCTCCGGTTTGCGACCGAGCTTTGGCTTGGTGCCGCGCACGGGCGCGATGGCGCTGAGCTGGACGATGGACAAGCTGGGGCCGATCTGCCGTTCGGTGGAGGATTGCGCGCTGGTGCTGGAGGCGATTGCCGGGCCGGATGGGAAGGACATCTCGGCAGCGGCGGCGAGTTTCGATTGGAATCCGAGCCTGGATTGGAAATCGCTGCGCATCGGCTATTTGAAAAGCGAGTTCGATCCGCCGCAGCCGCTGAAGCTCAAAGAGGCGACGCCGGGCGAGTCGGCCGGCGACAAGAAAAAGCGCGAAGACGGGAACGCCGAGATGCAGGCCGACCTGGCGCGGCGCGAGTACGACCGGCGTTTCAATCTTGCCGCGCTCGACAAGCTGCGCGGAATGGGCGTGAATCTGATTCCGGTGGAGCTGCCGAAGCTGCCGTGGGAGGCTTTCATTCCGCTGCTGACGGCGGAAGCGGCTGCGGCTTTTGACGATCTGACGATGACCGGCCGCGATCGCCTGCTGACCGAGCAGGGCCCGGAGGACTGGCCGAACTATTTCCGTATGCTTCGCTTTTATCCGGCGGTCGAGTACATTCAGGCCAACCGCGCGCGGACGCTGGCCGTGCGTGGATTCGCGAAGCTCTTCGAACAGGTCGACGTGATCGTAACGCCCTCGACCGATTCGCAACTGATCGCAACGAATCTCACCGGAAACCCGGCCGTGATTGTTCCTAACGGTCTGCGCGGTGCCGATGCGCCCCCGCCGCCGGCGATCGACACGGGCGACAACGACAACATCGGCGGACCGGGGACGCCAGTTTCAATTACTTTCCTCGGCGGGCTTTACCAGGACGCGAAGGTGGCCGCTTTTGCGAGCGCTTACCAGCAGGCGACTGGCTTCGAGAAGCTGCACCCGAAGCTCGACTAGACGAAGATTTGGCGGTGGAAGGCTTCGCGCTTGAAACGGTGTGGTTGGCTAGATTGAGCGTGAAGCTGTCGATGATGCCGGTTGCCGGAGGCACGGTGGTGTCGGTGCGCGCAGCGGTGCTGACGGCAATGGACTCGACGGCGATGGAGGCTGCGCTGAAGGTGATGCGCAGGAATCCGTATTGCGTATCGCTGTAGTTGTCGAGCGTGATGGTGTTGCCGGCGCCGTCCGACTCGCTGTGCTTGCCTGCGACTGGTTTTTGGCCCTTCTGGTTCTTCTTCAATCCAGAGAGATCGTAGTAGCCGCCGTTACCCGAAACGATGTAGGGAATCTGGCGGCCATCGCTTTTCATGATGCGCGTGTAGCGCTCGTAAAGGTGCGCGTGGCCGGAGAGCACCATATCGGGCCAGACGCCGGCCTGCTTGCAGCAGCCGTCGATGACCTTCAGCATGGCCGCGCTGGGCATGTGTTTGCTGGAGCCGGTGAACGGCGGATGATGCACGGCAATCACGAGCGCCTGCGGGTTCTTGTTGTTCTTGTCGGCCTTGCGATCGGCAGCGTAGCGTTTGAGTTCGCTGGTTAGAAACGTGACCTGGGCGGTGCCGATTTTGGAGCTCCCGAGCGAGCCGGCGGTTTCTCCGGCATTCGAATAGAGCCCAATGATGCGGACGAAAGGCGCGTCGAGCGTGAAATAGACGCCGGGCTGCGTCATGGTGGTGCGATCGAAGCCGGGAGCGCCCTGCGCGGGGCTCGCCGTGCAGAAGTTTTCGACGAAAGCCTCGCAGGAATATTTGGCCTGCTCGCCCTTGAACATGAAGCCGTCGTGATTGCCGGGAATGGCAAAGATGGGCGCGGAGTAATTGCGGTAGGGCTCGTAGAACTGCTCGGGATAGTACGTTTCCTGGCCGAAGAAGTAGACCACGTCGCCCAAGTGATAGAAGAAGGCGGGCTGGCCCTGCGCCAGGCTTTTGCCTTCGAGATCGGCGGCCATTGCGTCGGCGACTGCAAGTTGCGGTTCGGCGCGCTCAATGCCGCCGGTGTCGCCGGCCGAGTGGATGACGAGCTTACCGGAGCTGGCAATCGCATTGACCGAGGCCTGCGAGAGCACGCTGGCCAGAGACAGGATGGGCGGGTTTACGCGCGGCTTGGGGATCGGTTCGAGGATCTGGATTTCGTCTGCCGTGCTCACAGTCGCATCGGCATCGATCTGCTGCGCGCTGTAGGTGACGAAGTTGTCGGCGGTGAATGTGGGGTTGGCGAATTTGAAGGTGCTCGTGGACATGGAGATTCCCGTTTCTTCCGGCGGATGCGCCGGAGCATGAGATTGGAATCGGGCAGAGGCCGGGGAAAGATCGGATCGAAAGCTGAATCGTTTGTAGCCGGATTATACCCAAGAGGTTGAGCAGGGGAGAGAAAATTCTGGAAAATCCGGCGTCAAAGACCACGCGTGTAGCATCGAGTCATGCCGCTGGTTGAGGCGATCTCGATTTCGAAGCAGTATCCCCGCCGCGCGGGACTGCGCACGACGGAGCAAAGCGTGGTGGAGAACGTGTCGCTCACAATCGAAGCGGGCGAGACGCTGGGCCTTGTGGGCGAGTCGGGCTCGGGCAAGACGACGGTGGCGCGCATGATTCTGGGGCTGACCACGCCCAGCGCGGGCACGGTGCGGGTCGCGGGCGTGGATGTGGCGCGGGCTTCCGGCGCAGAAATGCGGCGCCTCAGGCGCGAGATGCAGCCGGTCTTTCAAGACCCTTACGCGGCGTTGAATCCTCGCATGAACGTGCTTGAGATTGTGAGCGAACCGCTGGTGATTCACGGAATGGTTTCGGACGTCAGCCCAAACCCTACCCTGGCGACAAAAACAACAACCTCGCGACGAGGGGGCACTCGAGGGCGTTCGGCGCTGCGCGCTAAAACTGTCAAATTGCTTGGCGAAGTGGGTCTCGACGAGTCGGCACTCGAGCGATATCCGCACCAGTTCTCAGGCGGGCAGCGGCAGAGAATCAACATCGCGCGCGCCCTGGCGCTCCGCCCTTCTTTCCTGGTTTTGGATGAGCCTGTCTCAGCACTCGACGTCAGCGTGGGCGCGCAGATCGTGAACCTGCTGCGCCGCTTGCAGCGCGAGCACGGATTGACCTACTTGTTTATCTCGCATGCCATGCCGCTCGTGCGCTACCTGAGCACGCGGATTGCGGTGATGGAACGCGGCCGGCTGGTGGAGATGGGCGAGACCGAGGAGCTGTGCGCGCATCCGCGCCAGGCCTACACGCAGCAGTTGCTTGCGGCCACGCCGGAGCTTCCGGTGGCCTAAGCGCAAAAGGCGCACTGAGGATGGACACCCATAACCCTGCAAGAAATTGAATGCCCCACCCCTTCCCGTCCGTGGCTGCGGACGAAGAGGGATGGGGCATTCTGGAAACAGCCTTACTTCGACTGCGGTTGGGCCGGCGGAGTCGACGGTGCGGGCGTTGGCGCGGGCGAGCTCGCCGGAGGCGTTGCAGGCTTCGACGGGTTTGCCGGCTGACCGGGCGCCGTTGTTCCGGGAGCACCGCTCGGCGGCGCACCTGCGCCCGGATGCGGCGGCATGCCATGCGGAGGCATCATCGGCATTGCCGGACGTTCGGGCATGTCGCTGGTCTCGACAAGCTCAACGTCGAAGATGAGATCGGACTTGGCAGGAATACCCGCATGGTCGGGACGGTCGGGGATGGCGCGGTTGCCATAGGCTAACTGCCACGGAATGAAAATGCGGCGCTTGCCTCCGATCTTCATTCCGGCGAGGCCGAAATCGAATCCGGGGATCACGGCGCCAATGCCCTGAGGAATCTCCAACGGCTTCGGATCGTCCATGACCGGCTTGCCGTCAGCGCCCATGACCGGCTTATTATCGGTTCCCATCTTGGGCCGCTTGTGGTCTTCCCACGAATCGAATTTCACGCCATCGGCTGCGCGATATCCGGTGTACTTGAGGTGCCACATCTTATTCGGTTCACCTAAGGCGCCGGTGCCGATCTTGATCTCCTCGTAATGCACCACGATGGGACTGCTCTTGACGGGCCCATGCGCGACCGCAGGCACACCCGGCGGAAGCTTAATCCATGGCTCGATTGTGCTGGCGGTTGTGGAGGAGCTGCTCGTGGTCGAGCCGGTCTTGGAAGTGGCCGAGGCGGTGCTTTTGGGAGCAGTTGAGCCCGTTGCGGTCGAAGGTTTTGGAGAAGTTTGTGCGCTTGCGGCGAGTGTTGCTGCCGCCAGGATGAGGGCGAGGGAGAAGCGTTTCATGTGGTATGTAAACTCCGACAGGATGTCGAACAGGAGTGTATCAGGTGAGGCCTATTGGCTATCAACAACAGAATTTGAAAGTTTTGTTGGCCTGGTGAAGTTCTGTCTGCGTTGGAAAGAAGTCTTTACGCCAGGCGCCAGGCGCTTGCGATCGGAACCGGGCTTCATCCGATCAACATGCCGGCCAGCAAAGCGGTGCGGGGCGCGAGGTGCTCAACCAGGACCGACTCGTGCCGCGCGTGTGCGCCTTCGCCCACGGCGCCCATGCCGTCGAGCGTAGGAATGCCCAGAGCGGCAGTGAAGTTGCCGTCGGAGCCGCCGCCGGTGGAGGCTTCGTCGAGCGCAAACCCCAGTTCCCGGGCCAGAGACTGCGCTTTGCGGAAGAGCTGAATAGTTCCGCGGCTGCGCTCCATGGGCGGGCGATTGATTTGGCCGGTCGCTGTAAGCGCGCAGCCCGAATCGGCTGGCCGGAGAGCGGCAAACTTGCGCGCCATGCGCGGCCCGTCGGCCATGCGCGGAATTCGGACATCGATCTCAGCCCACGCTTCGGCGGGAATTACGTTGGTTTTCGTGCCTCCGGCGGCCACGTCCACGCTCACCGTAAGGCCGCGCTTGAGGTCGGTCCAGTTGCTGACAGTTTCAATGACATGCGCGAGCTCGACAAGAGCGTTGGCGCCCTTCTCAAAGTCGACGCCGGCATGTGCAGCGACGCCTTTGACCTCAATGCGCCAATCGCCGGTGCCTTTGCGCGCGGTTTTGTAGGCCAGGCCCTGCGCTGGTTCGAGCACGTAAACTGCAGCGCATGGGCGGGCGAGCGC
>JBAWFY010000227.1:0-5912 GCA_049592335.1 Occallatibacter sp. | reverse complement strand
GAGATCGAGCAGATTTCGCGCACCAAGTTCGACGAGGCCTTCGCGCAGATCAACGAGAACTTCGGCAAAGTGTTTGCGCGGCTCTTCCAGGGCGGGCAGGCTTTCCTGCGCATTACCGACGAGGAGAATCAGGCGGAGAGCGGGCTGGACATCGTGGTGTCGCCGCCAGGCAAGAAGCTGCAGAATGTGCTCTTGCTTTCGGGCGGTGAAAAGGCCCTGACTGCCCTTTCGCTACTCATGGGCATCTTTGAGTTCAGGCCCAGCCCCTTCTGCGTACTCGATGAAGTGGATGCGCCGCTCGACGAGACCAATGTGGGCCGCTTCGCCGATCTGCTGATCTCGCTCGGCCACGATACGCAGTTCCTTATCGTGACGCACTCCCGGCGCATGATGCAGGCCGCCGATATGATCTACGGCGTGACCATGCAGGAACCCGGCGTGTCGAAGATCGTAAGCGTGCGGCTGGGACACCGTGAGCAGAAGCGGGCGACGGCGTAAGACAAGGCACGACGGCTACGAACTCGCGGTCCCGCAAGCGCCGCGCACGCTGCGGATCATGCCAGCTGGAACGCAATGGTAACGCGCGTGTTTACATTCACAGGACGGCCGTTCACCGTGGCCGGATGGAAGCGGATCTGCTGCGCCACGCGAACGGCTTCCTCGTCGAGACCGTGACCCAAACCGCGCACCACGCCGCGGACGATCACTTGGCCGTTCGCAAGAAAGCTGACACTGAGCACGACATCGCCTTCGATGCGCAGTTGGCGCGCCTCGGCGGGATAGCGCACGGGCGGCTTCGAAATCAACTCGAGGCTTGTGGATTGGTCTGAGGAGCCTGCTCCGTAACCATACCCGCCACCACCACCACCGCCGCCCACGCCGGAGCGCATGGAGTCGCCG
Organism: Occallatibacter sp.; assembly: GCA_049592335.1. Taxonomy (GTDB): domain Bacteria; phylum Acidobacteriota; class Terriglobia; order Terriglobales; family Acidobacteriaceae; genus Telmatobacter. The sequence continues at coordinate 5,012 of JBAWFY010000227.1, read as the reverse complement.
ATGCCCGTAGATTGGACGACACCGTGAGGCGCAACGGATTGCCCGCGCATGTCGCCATAAGGATTGCCGATCGCCGCGATAGTGGCCGTACGCATGGCATTGGGATTGGGAACGACGCCGAATGTGTCGCCGAGATGAACCGGCCTGACGGAGGCGCGCACCAGCCTGTTCTGCGCGGGCATGGCCGCGGCCAGTGCAGGCTTGAGCTGCGGAGTGAGCGCCAGGTGCGGTTTGACGTGCGGCACAGGTGGAGACGTGAGCTTGGCTTCCGTGTGAACCGGCTTGGGCTCGATCAGCGGCTTATGCGGCGCTGGCTTGATTCTCTGGTGAGGCGACAAGATCGGCGCGATCAGTTCTGTCTGCTCGTAATGCCGCTCAATCACTCTCGGAGCCAACATGCCGAGGCCGACGAATATGCCAAGGAGAATCAGGTTGACGATGGAGCTCGTAACGAACGAACGTCGGCGGCCCTCGGGCGTGGGCAACAAACTAAAGAGGGGCTGATCAGGAAATTCAGACATGTCGTCTATCCTCGCGCTTACGGTGCCGCCCGAAAGATCGTGAAGCGGCGGAGCATTCCACCCTGGAAAACCGGGTGTAACCGGTTCTTCGCCAAGGCAAAAACGCATAAAGCGAGAACGGACGAGAAGCCGTCGAGCAGATACAGAGCTTCCGCCCTCAAGGAAAGGCTGAGGTGCAACAGACGCCTGATAAGTCTGCTCAACAAGCTACGCCAGTTCCCCTTGCTTGACAAGTACCATTTCGGGGTAGGAATCGGGCTGAGAGGGACCGTTTAATCGCGCGGGGAAAACACCCACGTAATGAAGCTCCCGAACAAAACCCCCGCAGCAAACACAATGCCCGCAGACTGCAAAGGCTTCCGCTTGATGGCATAGCGCGCATCGTGGATCGTGTCCTGGGCAAAGGCTTTACCCTGTTTTGCCGCCCGGCGCGCGGAGCGGATTCCGTCGTCCACGGCATCGGTAACGACCGACTTGATGCGGGAAACCCCGCTGACAACCTCATCGATGGTGGGCGCCTTTTCCATTACTTGTGCCATAGATTCACCTCTCAAATCGCATCGTTTCCACAGCCGCTGCCCGGCAACGTACTCTGCGACTGCGTTGCACCTTCTGTTTATGATGTGTGCGGGAGAGTAGCTGTTGTACGGCAGCGGACCCCGTCATGACCTCGCTGAGAAATCCGTTGTCCTTATTGCGCCGGGATTCGATGGCTTCGAAACCAGCCAACGACACGGCTCTCGAACTCCGCCGGTTCAGCTCCCATGGCTCCGCAGTGACCGGCATTCGCGGGTTCCCAGAGAGACACTCCGGGATTGTGCCCTTGGCTTGCCGCCAGGATCGTTTCCGAGTTGTACGGCGGCATGTTTTTATCGGCGCGCCCGTGAATCAGGAGCACCGGGATATGACTCGCGGCAACCGCCTGGGCAGGATTGGCCTTGTTCAGGTCAGCTCCGTATCTCCAACGGGCGTAGAGAATCCCGGTTTCGACGACTGGACGCAGGAGCGTGCGTCCGAGCCACGGACCGGAGCCAAACCACTCGCCGATGCGCACGTAAGACGCTTCGCGAAAGCTCGCGAATGAGGATTCGGCAACTACTGCGCAGAATCCTCGATCGATCCTCAACGAGATAAGGAGTTGGGCAGCGCCCATCGATTCGCCGACGGCATAAATGCAATGTGGGACTTGTTGGGCGAGGAGCCAGTTAAACCAGTCCTTGAGATCGCCGGCTTCAAGGAAGCCGTAAGTGGCTAGCGTGCCACCGCTCACGCCTTGCGCGCGTGCATCCGGAAGGAGCACGGAATAGCCGTGGCGCAACAGCATTTCGGCTGGACCCAGCATGCCGGCGCGATTGTCCGCAATTCCATGCAACAGAATGACTGCATCGCCATTCGCGGATTGGGGAACGATTTGCCAGGCCCAAAGAATGGCTCCGTCGTCCGCGGTCACCTGAACCTGCCTGAGAATGGCGCTATGGTTCTGTGCAGTGGCGGCAGCCCGACGTCGATCGTCCGCCGCAAGGGCGCGGCGTGGAGGGTGGAGAGCCCATTCGGCGGCTACGATGCCTGCGATGGCGCAGAGAAGGAGCCACGCAAAAATCGTGACCAGCGCGGCGCTAAAGGTTTTGCGAAGGAAAGCCATCGATTGCCAGATACGCTCGATGTAGAGTATCGGTTCCGATTCTCGGTGAAACGCTCGAACGAAGCCGGCCTGGAGGGAAACAATCCTTAATGTTGAGTGTTCGGCAAATCGATTCCGCGCAAAAAATCGCCCCCGAAGGATCACGTCTCTTCGGAGGCGCTTGTCGATCTCATTGCACAAGAGAAATCGGGGACCAGTAGCCGGCACTGGAGGTCGGTAGCACGCGGCTACTGGTGATCCCTGTACTAAACGAGACTAGCCGCGGCTTCCCCTTTCCACTGCTGCCTCGTGTCGCCCGGCTCCAGAAGAGCTATTCTTGCTTGCCCTTCGAACCATGTTGACAATCGAAGTCTCTCCGATGTTGAACATCAACACCGTGACGGCTGTCACAGGGGTTTGTGTTACCACGGAAATGCTGAAACGACTGCATTTCTACCGCGCAAAGGGGGTTTGTTTTCTGTCCGTCGCGGAGCGTGCGGCCCGCTCGTACGCAATGCAAAATTCTGCGCATGCTGGACGGGCAGCTCAACAGAGCGCGCCGGGAGATAGAGATTGACAAACTGCGCTCACCGCCCGACAATCTAGGTTTCACCGTCTCCGAGGAATACCCCCCATGTCAGCGTTGCTCCAGACCAACCTGGGCCCCACTCCGCTTGTAGGACGTGGAAAAGTGCGGGATCTCTACGCCGTGGACGGCGCTCTGCTGTTGGTCGCCACCGATCGCATTTCGGCATTCGATCATGTACTGGCCACGGGAATTCCCGATAAGGGCAAGATCCTCACCCAGATTTCGCTCTTCTGGTTCGATCTCGTGAAAGACGTAGTGCCGAACCATCTCATCACGGCCGACGTCGACGAATTCCCCGCGCCCCTCAAGCCGTATCGCGATCAGTTAAAGGGGCGGTCGATGCTGGTGAAGCGGGCCGAGATGTTTGCCGTGGAGTGCGTGGCGCGAGGCTATCTGGCAGGCTCGGGATGGAAAGAGTATCGAGCCGCGGGAACGGTGTGCGGCATCGCCCTTCCCGGTGGATTGCAGGATGGCTCGCGGCTGCCGGAGCCAATCTTTACGCCCGCCACCAAGAGCCAGGACGGCGCCCACGACGAGAACATTGCCTACGAGCAAGTGGAATCGGCGATTGGCGCGACGGAAGCGGCTCAACTGCGGCGGCTGACGCTTGCGATTTACAACCGGGCGGCCGCGCACGCCGCAAGCTGCGGCCTGATCCTAGCCGACACAAAATTTGAGTTTGGCAAAACGCCCGAAGGCGTTATATTAGCCGATGAAGTTCTGACGCCGGACTCCTCGCGCTTCTGGGACGCAAGGGCGTGGAAGCCTGGCGGGGCACAGCCCTCCTTCGACAAGCAGTTCGTACGCGATTATCTCGAAGAGATCCACTGGAACAAACAGGAGCCGGCGCCGGGATTGCCGGACGAGGTCGTGGAGCGCACCCGGACAAAGTACCTTGAAGCTTTCCGGCGATTGACCGGCCATGAGCTGGAGTTGTAGTTTCCAAGAGTTTCCCTGAGCATTGCTTGGTCGTCAGCGTTGCCGCAAGAGAGTGCCGAGCCAGTTAGCGCGGAGCCAGTTATGGGTTGGATCGATCTGATCATTCTCGCGGTGATGGCCGCATCGGTGTTCGTGGGGATGGTCCAGGGATTTTTGCGTACAGCGTGTTCGCTGCTGGGCCTCGTCCTCGGAGTCTTGCTGGCGAGCTGGAATTACGCGAGCCTGGCGGCACTCCTGAGATTCGGGACAAAATTTGAAGCCTTCTTCGATGCCATTGCCTTTGTACTGATTGCCGCGGCGGTGATGATCGCGTTCAATCTTGCCGGCATCCTGCTGAAGAGGTTGTCCCACTGGTTGGGGCTGGGCTTCCTGGACATCGTGGCAGGTGGCGTCGCGGGGTTACTGCAGGGCGCATTGGTGGTTACCGTCTGCCTTCTGGTAACCGTGGCGTTTTTCCCGCAGACAACGTGGCTGACCGAGAGCAGGTTTCCGCAGTTGTTCTTTAAGACCTGTGGGTTGGACCCGCACACCAGCCCCGAAGCGCTCTCTGCGAAGGTCAAAGAAGAAATGAGAACCCTGAAACACGAGATGCCGCGATGGACCCACGAAAAAAACGGCGGATCGTGAGAGATTTCGGCTGCATGATTTCGCTGGGTTGGTTACACTGTTTTGAGCACAAGACAAGCAATGAGGGAAGCGTGAGACGAGAACTGGACAGCCTGGTGACGCAAATGCACTCGAGCGGCATCCGCTATGAAGAAGCCGTTCGCGAATTCAAACGGCAGTATCTTCGCGAGGTTCTGGTGGCGCACCGGGGCAACCAGTGCAAGGCAGCCGACGAACTGGGCATGCACCGCAATACGCTCAGCCGCGCCATGGCCGATCTGGGACTGGAGTTGTCCGAAGTGCGGGCCGGGCTCAAGCGTCCGCCGCGCAGCGAACGTCCTGTATTCAGCGCACTCCGCCAGGGCTACCGCCAGGGCTGACTGCCCGGATCATGCAAACAATCAAGCAGAAATCAGAAGCCCGCATTGCGATCGAGCCGGATTTCGTCTGGGACGACCAGGACGCTTACCTGTTCGACATCGACGGCACCCTGTTGAGCAGCTGTGACAGTGTGCACTGGGACTCGTTTGAAGCCAGCATCCGGCGTATGACCGGCTTTGAAGTCACTCTGACTGGAATCCCTGTAGCCGGCAGCACGGATACGGCGATTCTGCGCGCGGCCTGCCAGCGGGCGGGCGTTCCCGTTGAGATCGTGGACAAGCAAATCGATGCCATTCTCGAGTCGATGTGCTCGAGCGTGACGGCGCGGCAGCATGAGATGCGCGTGGCGCTGATG
>JBAWFY010000226.1:0-2743 GCA_049592335.1 Occallatibacter sp. | reverse complement strand
CTACGATCGCTACGACAACGTGGGCGTGGCCAAAACGGTGATCCCTGCCGGAGAAAAGTAAGCGCCATGCGATTCGAGCTCTACGTAGCGGCGCGTTACCTCAAGGCCAAGCGGCGGCAGGCCGTGGTGGGTGTGGTTACAGCGATCTCGGTCGCAGGAGTGACTGCAGGGGTTGCGGCGCTCATTATTGCGCTTGCGATCACCAACGGCATGAGGCGCGATCTGCAGGACAAACTGCTCGGCTCAAGCGCGCATGTGCAGTTGATGTCGGTGGAAGCGCGCGGCATTCCCAATTGGCGGCCGCTGCTTGAGAAGCTGCGCCATGTTCCTCACGTGACGGCTGCTTCGCCGGGGTTGTACGAGCAAGTGGTTGTGGCCCGCGGCGCGCGCGACGGCTACGCCCTGATTGAAGGAATCCTGCCGGACGATGAGCGAACGGTGAGCGGCTTGCTCTCGACCGCAACGCCGGGCGCCGAATTAGCTCTGGAGCCGCAGACTCAGGCGGCCAGCGGCACCGGCGGGGAACTGCCGCCTATTGTTCTGGGCAGCGACCTGGCGGAGACCATCGGCGCGACGGCTGGAGACTCTGTCCTGGTAGTAAGCCCGCAGGGTGAGTTGACGCCCCTGGGCGGACTTGTCCCCAAGTACATGACCTTTCGCGTGGCGGGCATGTTCCACTCCGGTTTTTACCAATACGACGCGCAGATGGGCTTTCTGCGCCTGGCCGATGCGCAGCGGCTCTTCGACGAGCCCGATCTACTTTCGGTGATCAGTTTCAAGGTTGACAATCTGAACCGGGCGCCGGAGATTGCGCGAGCGATTGAGGAAGCCGCCGGCCCAGGCTACATGACAACTAATTGGACGGAGACGAACCGGGAGCTGTTTCGCGCACTCAGACTCGAACAGGTGGTCACGTTCATCGTGATTGCGCTGATCGTGATTGTGGCCGCGCTCAATATTCTCATTGCGCTCACAATGATGGTGATGGAGAAGACACGGGACATCGCGGTGATGATGAGCTTCGGCGTCACCCCAGGTCAGGTTCGCCGCATCTTTCTGCTTCAGGGATTTCTCATCAGCGTAGCGGGTACAGTATTGGGCCTCGCGCTCGGCTACCTGGCGTCATGGGCAGGTGGCTACTACCACTTCATTCATCTCTCGGCGGAGGTTTATTCGATCGACACGCTGCCCTTCGCTCCGCGCGTGCTCGATGGCGTGATCGTCTCCGCGGTTTCGATTGGAATCTCGCTGCTGGCGACGCTCTACCCGTCGTGGGCTGCGGCAAGCGTGCTGCCGGCTGAGGCGCTGCGATACGAATAAATGGTTTAGATTCAGCAATATTGAACATTGTGTCACATAATGTGTCACAATAGTTTCATGCCTAGTGTGAATCTTCGACAATTGCGCAACACGCCTCAACTCATGCGATGGATTGAATCCGGAGAGGTAGTCGAGCTTAAGAAACGTGATCGGGTTGTGGCGCGCATCGTCCCTGAAACACCTCGCCCAGAGCAGGTTGAATGGCCCGACTTCGAGGCCCGGGCGAAAGCGATCTTCGGTGACCGCATCATCCCCGCAGTCGACGATCTGATTGAGGAAAGGAACAGCCGCTTTTGAACGTCTATGCGGATAGCAGCTTTCTTGCCTCACTCTATATTCAGGACTCCCATCTTCGTACCGCTCGCGAATGGATGCTCAAAAGGCCTCAGGTCTTTTTGACACCACTCCATCGTGCCGAACTGGCTCACACCTTCTACTTTCAGGTCTTTCGTCGGCAGATCCGCGTTCTGGAAGCTCAATTCGCTTGGGAGGCGCTTCAGAACGATTGTTCAAAGGGAATTTGGGTAAGCGTTCCGCTACCGCTGGAATCTTGGAATCTTGCGTCAGGCCTTGCCGCGAAGCACGGGCCCGCTCTTGGCGTTCGCACTCTCGATTCATTGCATGTAGCGTGCGCTCTTGAGTTACGGGCGCAGAAGTTCTGGACCTTCGACGAGCGGCAAGCAAAGCTTGCCGAAGCGGTCGGTCTCGATACAAAAGCTTGACTGCGCCGTGAGGACTACTGCGGAGTAATGATTCCGCCCAGCGCATGGCGGCGCGGCAGAACGATACCTCGATGATCGACCACTGCGTGGGACAAACTTTCGGACAAGGACTTGCGCTCCACAAGCGCACCTCCGCACGCAGGGCACCAGTCGGCTTCGGTGGATTCGGCTAGGACGGCGTGGCATTGGCTGCAGATTCGCTCCATGCCAAGAGCTTATCGCACGAGAGCTCTTGCACACCCTCTCATTCCCCTGGCCCCTTGTTCCATCGTTCCCTGTTTTTCGTACACTGAAGATATGCACCCTCCGGTCCGCCTGGTGGCAATTGATATGGACGGTACGTTGCTCCCATCTGCCTCGCAATCTATCAGCCGGCGCACTGGGCAGGCGCTCGTGGCAGCGCAGGGCGCCGGCGTCATCATCGCGATTGCGACGGGCCGCCGCATGGCATACACACGGCCATTGATCGAAGGCTTTGGCTTGCGAGCGGATACGCCTTTGATTACGTCCAATGGGACAGTCACCTGCACGCTGGGCGGTGAAACGGTCGATCGCTGCCATATGCCAGCCGGGGTCGCGCGGGGCATCTGCGGAGTGGTGCGGCCGTTTGGAACCATGGTCTTTACGTTCGACAGGCCGGGCCGCGGTGAATTGGTGGTCGAAGATTTGGCCCAGGCGCATGAGCGCATCGCCCTTTGGGT
>JBAWFY010000225.1:0-1892 GCA_049592335.1 Occallatibacter sp. | reverse complement strand
GCATACGTGTACTCGCGGTAATCCACCGTGAGCGGGAAGAAATCGATGCCCTCGCGGGGATCGGGAGAGGCCACAGCAGTGGCCAGAACCACGGTTTCGCCCATGGTCACCAGTGCGGCGCCAGAGGCCTGCTTGGCCATGCGCCCGGTCTCAAAGACCAGGCGTTTGCCGCCGGCAAGCTCGACGGCTACTTCATGCTTCGTAGACATAGAGTCCTCGTTTCATTTTTTCGCTTGGGAAACTTGTATGGAGGGGAAACGCCCGCTGTGGCGGGCGCGTGGGACACCGCTGCGCAAGGCCGGCTGCTCTGTGCAGGCCGCCGGCCGCGGCTTGGTCCGGTGCTTCGTGAAGAAGGAGGACCGGGACCAATGTCCGGTCTAGGGACTTCCGGTTCAACGTATGCTTTCTGATTACTTGCGGATTCCGAGCTTGCCGATTACGTCGCGATAGCGATCGGAATCGTGCGTCTTCAGATAATCCAGCAGGCGGCGGCGCTTGCTGACCAGCATCAGGAGCCCACGCCGGGAAGCGTGATCTTTCTTGTGGGTCTTGAAGTGCTCGGTCAGGTCGCTGATGCGCTCGCTCAGAATTGCGATTTGGACTTCCGGCGATCCGGTGTCCGTATCGTGAGTGCGGAAGCGCGAGATCAGTTCAGTCTTTTTTTGAGTCGCCAGCACGGCGTAACGTACTCCTCTTTTTCTCAGATCCACTCTTCAGTGTCTATTGTGAGATTAACATGAAGGCGGCGGGTCGGGAAATACGGGCGCGTCAAACGATTACCGGGAAGCACATGCTCTTCTGCCGTTTCCGGCCGAGCTATTGCGAAGGCGCTTCGGCCCAGTAATTCGCCCGCGCTACAATTCGCGCGCCGTAATCCTCTGTAGTCCGCACGCGAATGCTATGCAGGCCTGGCGTGAGATCGCTGGGCCTGAAGCTGATCAGGTAACGGTTGCGCGCGTCCCTGGCCGCCGACAATACGCGGGCTTCAAACTTCTTGTCGCCCACAAAGGTCGTGTATTCCCCGCCGCTCTCCTGGGCCAGTTCTTTGGCGACATTCTTCTTGAAGGCATTGATCGCCATCACCAGCGCAGACACCATGCTCATTGTGGCCTGTTCAGGGTCGGATTCCTTGGCGTCGTGGCTCAACTCAGCCAGGGCCGGCGAGAACGAAACGCTCAAAACCAGCACATCGGACTCGCCGATCTTCTGAATCAACTGCGTAGGCTTGGTGTGCCTGCTGCCATGATCGCGCTCCTCGCTGATGAGCAGAAGCACGCGGCGAAACTCCCTCGGCTCACTTTCAAGCAGGGTAACCGCATAGTTCACGGTATCCAGAATCGCGGCACGACCATCGCCCGGCTGCAAATGTTGAAGGTCGGCATTGATTTGATCGCCACTGTGCGTGAAGTCCTCGAGCAATTGCGGCTCGGAATCGAAGCCCACCAGCGCCGCCTGACTGCGCGGATCGGTGAGAAAGACATCGAGCAGCGGGCCCATCTTCGTGAGTTTGTCGAATTCGAGAACGCTCGCGCCTCCCTGCTCGACCGCCACAACCAGCGCCACGGGCGCCGTGTCCATCTCTTCCTGCACGTGGATCTTCTGCAGCACGCCATTGTCTTCAAGAGCAAAATCGCCGGCCTTCAGGCCGTAGAGAATGCCTCCGCCGCGCTTCTCAACGAGCGTTGGCACCAGCACCTCTGTGGTTGATACACGCAGATTCGCCGACTCGCCTGGAGGAGCGGGCATGGGCTCGGGCGGTACAACGGGGGGAAGTTGCTGCGCAAGGGCCACAGCTACTGGAGCAGATACGATCGCGGCGAGGATGAGGAGAAATCTGGACGCTGCTGGCAACATCGGTATGGTTTTGCGGGAAGCCATTGCCGGTAGCAATC
>JBAWFY010000224.1:0-2699 GCA_049592335.1 Occallatibacter sp. | reverse complement strand
CACTCGATGAGTCCGCGAGCAGCAGTCCAGCCCAGCATGGGGCCCATCGCGCCGGGAAATGCGCCGATGAATGTGGCCAGGGTGGTGAAGCGCTTGAGCGGCGTGTAGATGGCGACGTACGTGAAGGCCGTGATCAGCGCCAAGGCCACGGTGAGCATATTGGTGTGGAGAGCGAGCCAGACAGCTCCGAGGCCGAGCGCGGCTAGTCCGGCGAGAATGCCAACCGCCAGAGGGAAGCGGCCCGAGGCCAGCGGCCGGTCGGCGGTGCGCTTCATGCGCGCGTCGGTGGTGCGCTCAAGGCACTGGTTCAGCGCGCCGGCGCCCGCGGAGACGAGGCCGATGCCAAAAAGCGCATCGAGCAGGCCGCGTTGCAGGGTGGAGATGCCCCACTGCATGGAGCCGAGATAGAAGCCACCCCACCCGGTGACAACAACGAGGCCGACAACTTTGACCTTGAAGAGCTCGCGCAGATCGTGGATCAGCAGAGCCGTTGCGCCGGGAGAAGGCGCATGCAGCGTCGGCGCGTGGGTGGAATCGCTCAGAGAGGCAGGAGCCTGGGCGGCGGCGTGAGAAAGATGGGTCATCGAGTGGCGAAAAACCTGAAGGGCCGCAAGGGCGAGGGGACAGCAACCCTCCATCCATGATACCAAGCGAGAAACACCGGCTTACGGCATGAAAAAGGCCATTCCGCACTGGCGGAATGGCCGGTTAGATGCAGAATTTTTCCCAGACTACTTGAAGGAAGCGATGGCGCTGGCCTCATCGTCGTAGATGTCAAACACTGTGTACAGCTTGGTGAGTTGCAGCAGGTCGTGGACCTTCTTGGTCAGCTTGAGCAGCTTCAAGCTTGCGCCCTGATTCTTGACCGTGGTGTAGGCGCTCACCAGTTCGCCCAGTCCTGAGCTGTCAATGTAGTTCACTTCACCCAGATCGAGCAGGATGCGGCGCTGTCCTTTGGCAATCAGGTCGCGAATGGCGTCGCGCAATTGCACGCTGCCCTCGCCGAGTGTGATTCGGCCGCTGAGATCCAGAACTGTCACGCCATCCACTTCACGTGAAGCTATCGAAAGTGCCACGGAAAACTCCTCCTTGTTGCTACTTCGGTTATAGCACCTTTGGTGCGGCCGGGTTCCCGGAAAGCTCCACAAGGGGACCGGCCAAGGTTAGTAAAACGAGCATCTCGCGAGCTGCCCTCCTACCGAGTCCCGGCAGCGGGCGCCAGATGCTTCACCATCGTCAACTCCGTCCCGGGGTTGAGTTGGCGAAAATGGACCTCATCCATCAAAGACCGGATGAGAAAGATACCGCGACCACTGGTGCGAAGGATATTTTCTTCAGCCAGCGGATCGGGAACGTTGTTGGGATCGAAGCCGTGGCCATGGTCGGCGACGGTAATCACCAGGCTATTGCCGGTGTTCTCGAGAGAAACTTCGATCTGGCGAGCCGGATCGCGCTCACTGCCATGAAGAACTGCATTAATAGCGGCTTCGCGAACCGCCATCGTAATGTGGAAGCGCTGGTCCTCGTCGAGACCTGCATCGCGGGCCAACCGATCGGCGGCCGCCTCCACTTTTTCAACGCTCTCCATTGTGGAGCTCATCTTCAGGTCCCGCCGTTCTTTGTTGGCTGCGCACACCGGGCTGTTTTCTTGCCTCCGCCGGGGCGGCGAGGCCATGCCGTCCCAGTCCCAACGACCTTCTGGAAGTTTCCAAGTCTGGATGCGATTGTGTCAAGCGTCACGCGCACAATCCATCGAGATTCTGCGGCTGAAGAAATACCTTCAGGGCGACTTTCTAACTCCGTCGGTAAGCCGCCCAGACGGGCTACACTCTTTCCATGGAGATGCGACCCGTGGACACGAGACTGGATACGCTCAGCGCAACCCGTGTCAGCCTGACGGCGATCCTGGGCACGCCGGTGACCGATGGCGAAGGGCGTCTCTGCGGCAAACTGAAGGACATTGCCGTGACCACGGGGCCCGAAGGCGGCAAGGTAGCGGGCCTGGTGCTCAAGACGCGCGCCGGTCTTTCGCTGGTTCCCTCGCAGGAGGTGATGGAGACCCCCGCTGGCACGCTGGAGTTGCGCTCGTCCGCGGCGCTCACTCCGCTTAAAGATGAGGGCAATTACCTGTTGTTGCAACAGGACGTGGTCGACCGTCAGATCATCGACATCAACGGCCGCAAAGTGGTCCGCGTAAACGACGTCGATCTCGAATGGATGGGCCGCGGCGCGGTGCACTTGTTGCGCGTCGCCGAGGTAGAAGTGGGGCTGAGGGGAGCTTTTCGGCGTGTCTTTAAAGGACTGATTTCGCGCCAGCGCCTCGAAGCCGTATCGCGCAGGCTCAGCGCGCGCGCCATTCCCTGGAAATTTGTCGACGTGATCGAGCCTGATCCTGCGCGGCGGGTCAAGTTGCGCATCGAACATGAGCGCCTGGCCGATATTCACCCTTCCGAACTGGCCGACATTCTGGAAGATCTTGCGCCCGCTGAGCGCGAAGCCGTCTTTACCTCGCTCGACGAGGAGGTTGCCGCAGAAACCCTTGAGGAGGTCGAGCCCAGGCTGCAGAAAGCGCTGCTCGAGAAGCTCGACGATGAGCGCATCGCCGACATCGTGGAAGAGATGGACCCCGGCGCCGCGGCCGATCTGCTCTCCGAACTGCCCGAGGCTCAATCCGACGCCATTCTCGAAGAGATGGAGCC
>JBAWFY010000223.1:0-3351 GCA_049592335.1 Occallatibacter sp. | reverse complement strand
TCTCCGCAATCAGCAAACCGGCAATGATGCCGTCTTTCTCCGGCACGTGTCCGCGGATCGTCAAGCCGGCCGACTCTTCGCCGCCGATGGCGATTTTGTCCTGAATGATCAGCTCGCCAATGTACTTGAAGCCGACCGGCGTCTCGTAGAGCTCCACCTTGTGATGATCGGCGAGCGCATTGATCAGGTTGGTGGTTGCCACACTCTTGGCCACGCCGTTTCTCCAGCCGCGCGTTTCCACCAGGTAATCGAAGAGCAGCGCGATGACGTAATTCGGCTGGATGAAGGTTCCATCGCTGTCCACGATGCCGAAGCGATCGGCATCGCCGTCCGTAGCGATCGCGAGCCGAGCGCCGATCTCCTTCATTTTTTTCTTTGCGTCGCCCAGCAGCTCATCGGATGGTTCGGGCGCGTGTCCGCCAAAGAGCACGTCGCGGGTATCGTGCACCGTCTCAACCGTGACGCCGAACTCGCGCAACAGATCGGACGGATAGCCGCGGCCGGCGCCCCAGAACGGGTCGTAGACCACTTTGATACCGGATTTCGCAATCGCTTTCAGATCGACCAGCTCCGTCAGACGCTTAAGGAACGCCGGCTTCACATCGACGGTTTCAAATTTCCCGTCAGAGGTGCAGGGTACGCCGCCACCGACGCTGGCAAGTTTCTCAGCCGCCGCTTCAATCTGCTTGGTGGCTTCGGGCAGCGCAGGCGCGCCATCGGGAGTGGAGTATTTAATGCCGTTGTATTCCGGCGGATTGTGCGACGCGGTGAAGTTGATGGAGCCGGAGGTCTTAAGTGTGCGCACCGCATATGCGATGGCCGGCGTCGGCGCGGCTTCGGGAATCACGATAGGCGTGACACTTGCCGCGGCCAATACCCTGGCTGCCTCGGCCACAAAACTCTCGCCGAGAAAACGCGGATCGCGCCCGATAAGGACTCGATGCGGCGGCGGCAGAGTCTTCACGTAAGCCGCGATTCCGCCCACGGCCAGGCGGATATTGGCCACCGTAAACTCGTCCGCAACAATTGCCCGCCAGCCAGAAGTGCCGAACTTGATCGCCGTCGCCATCGGTTTTTGACCTCGCTCCTTGCTTGGATTCTCAATTCTTGCAGTAAGCCGCAAAGAACATACTGCAATACCCCGCCCATATCGGCAAGGGCGCAGAGCACTTGGCGGCTCAAAGAATTGTCGAGCGGTTCTTCTGGCGGGGCGTCTAGTTGAACGAGGGCGCCCTGGGAGCCACTCAGCCTTCGACCTACGCAAATGATGTGCCGCGCCGTTCTTCCGCAACGGCAGAAAAGGGGAGATATGCGTCTGAACGCAATTGGAAACGCAAGATACTCATCGAGGTTTATGGGCCTTGCAACTTTCTGTACGTTGGCTTTCGTGGTTTTTGCGACTCATGCCGGCGCGCAGGCTAACTCATCCGCTTCTCAACCCGCCGAGGCGCGGCCCGTGCCGCTTCCGGAAACCACGCAGACCATCTTTCTCGAAAACATCACCGATCAGCAGGATCTGAACGACATTGCGACAGCCCTGCGGAATGTGATGCCGAGAGAGAAGGTTTTTCCTATTCAAGAGCAGAACGCCATCACTCTTCGCGCCACGGACGAGGATCTCGCGACGGCACAGAAACTGATTGCCGACCTCGACAAGCCACGCAAAATCTACCGCCTGACCTACACCATCACCAGCTTTGATGCGGGCAAACGCACGGGATCGGAGCAGTATGTGCTTCTCGCCGAAGCCGGAAAGAGGACCATTTTCAAGCAGGGCAGCCGCGTGCCCCTCGTGACTGGCATGCGAGATAAGGAGACTGCCGAACAGAGCTCCCAGGTTCAGTATCAGGACATCGGGTTGAGCATCGAAGCAACGGTAAGCGTCTCTCCTGAGGACCCCGTCTTGCATTCGAAGGTTGAGCAATCGGGTCTGGCAGGTGAAAAGTCCGCAACCGCGCCGGCCGATCCGGTCGTACGCCAAGTGGTCGTTGAAGGATTTACCGGGATCATCAAGAGCAAACCGGCCATTCTGGGATCCTTCGATGTTCCTGGTACCACCCGCCACCAGGAGATCGCAGTAGTGGCGGAACTGGTACCCTGAACCCACCCAATTCCGCCGCAAGGATGGGGCCGAACCGGAAGGTTTGCGCTCCATCCGTTCAGGCCCTCCGGCTGATGAGTCCAAGAGAAAACATACCCCGATCCAAGCTGGTTGCCCCGCTGAGCCGAGATTAGGCTTACAGTGATCTCAGTTGTTGGCTCGATCCGGGAGGGCTCGTGCTTGAATCCACTTCATCCGCTCGCATTGCGATGACCACGGTTGGGAACCGGGAAGAAGCGGAGCGCCTCGGCCGCGTGCTGGTGGAGGAGCGGCTGGCCGCCTGCGCCACGCTGCTGCCCGCCGTCCATTCCATCTACCACTGGAAGAACCAGATCGAATCCTCCGACGAATGCCTGCTTCTGCTCAAGACCGTCCTCCATCGGCTGCCGGCTCTCGAAGCTCGTCTCCGCGAGTTGCACAGCTATCAAACGCCTGAGTTTCTTGTGCTTGCAGTGGAAGCAGGCAGCTGTGCCTATCTCGCGTGGCTCGAGGCCAGCCTGGGCACAAGTGAGAACAGAATCGCGTAAGTCGCGCCGGAGCACAGCCTCTCGAATAGGTGCTCTCTGGTATCCTTTGGAAAGTTCGTCTCATGCGCTGGCTTCTGATTGCTTTTCTCGTCTCGCTCGTGGCGCTGCTCGTTGCCACTGCAGGTCTAGCTCATCACGTCTGGAGACAGCGCACCCGGAAGGGCGGTGCAGCCTCCGCGTCCCTCGATGGAGCCGAAGAACCTGACGTAAAGATGAAACGCTGAATCGACCTGCCGCACCACCATGGAGAGTCGAGGGCCATGGGAATCGAGGCAACGGAATTTCGCTCCGGCGACTCCAATCCATCAAGGCCTCCAACGCATCCAATCAGCAAGCGATCGAATGCTCGATTCGCCGAAAGGAACTCTTCCTGTCGTGAGTACTCAAACGCCTGAAGCCGTCAAGCCAGCCAATCCCGCCGTGAGGGAAATCTCGATTGCGCACAGTCCGGATTCCGACGACGCATTTATGTTTTACGGCCTGGCGACCAGCAAGGTCCGCGTGCCCGGCTATCGCTTCACGCACACGCTCTGCGACATCGAGACCCTGAACCACCGCGCCCGCGAAGAGGCTTTCTACGACGTGAGTGCCATCAGCTTTCATGCCTATCCGTACGTGCAGGACAATTACACTCTCATGGGATGCGGCGGCAGCGTGGGCGAGGGATATGGCCCCATGGTGGTTTCCAGCCGCAAGATGGACCCCAGCGGGCTCGGCCGCATC
>JBAWFY010000222.1:0-14308 GCA_049592335.1 Occallatibacter sp. | reverse complement strand
GTGGGCAGGTTCACGCGCTCACCCGGCGCGGTGAACAGGATCAGCTCGATCATCTGGTTGACATGATCGGCAAGCGAGGCCTGCGCGGTGCGCCCGGTGGTGTCAAACGAAAAGGGAAACGCCAGATTCATTGTGCTCATCGTGTCCTCACATCGCCTGCACGCGCGTCTGCATGGTCGTGGGCAGAAGCGGCACGCCGCCCGGCGCGGTGATCGCCACGCCCGACTGCACCGTGAGCGGCTGGCCCAGGGAAGTGACGCGCAGCGTGCCCAGCGACCATAGTCCGGTGACGCAAGGTGGAATCGGCACCGCGGGAATGCCGGGGCAGCCGGCCACCATCCACGGCCCAGCAATCGTCGCTGTCGGCATGCCCATCACCAGCACGCGCGGATTGGGGACGCTCGGCTGCGCCTGCCCGCCGTGCGCGCACATCACCACCGCTCCCTGATGCAGCAGAAATCCCGCCATCAGATCACCTCCAGTGCGCCTTCGTTCACCATCACCGAAGGCCCGTTCATCAGGATCGATGCGCCCTGACCGTTGCTGATGATGATCCCCGTGTCGGAGATCGATAGCATCGCGCCCGCTGTCGTCTTCAGCAGAATGCCTCCCGTCGGCCCCGGCATATCGCTGATCATCAGCGTGTTTTGTCCGACCGTTTGAATCACCACCGATTGCAGCGCAGGCGGCGTGGCCAGCGCCAGCGCAGGTGTCTCGGCCATGGTGCCGAAAAAACAGCCCGTCCATATCGGGTAGTCGGGATCGCCCTGTTCGTATTCCACCCACACGCCCGACCCGATCGCCGGCACAGCGAGAAACCCGTTCTGAATCCCCGCAAACGGCAGGCACGGCATGGCCCACGTGGATGGAATCACGTTCGAGACGTCGGGCACCATCACCATCAGCCGCCCGATCATCATGGGATCGACATTGTTGATCACCGTGCCACGGAATTTGCCGTAATGTTGGCCTTTCACCTGTTCACCCTCTCGCAAATCTCAACCAAAACAATCGCAGTGCGAAGCACTCAGAACGGCAGCGATGGCACGACCGGCGTATTGGCCACCAATGCGTTGCGCTTGAGCACAAAGCTCTCCTTGTATTCGCCGGGCTTGATCTTGTGCGTCGCCGAATCCACGTAGTGCATTCCGTCAAAGGCGAGTCCGGCACCGCGCACGCCCACCAGACTCCGCGCGCGCAGCGGCTGCCCATAACGCATCACGTCCAGCGATCCGTCGCCGACCACAACATCTGAAGTCTCCGTGACGCGCGCGAATCCCTGCATCAACGCCACCGCCGGATTCAGCTTGGCCGTGCCGCTCATGAACTCGATCTTCTGCGGCGGCATGATCGCCAGCCCCATCGGCGGCGAGAACGGCGTTATCGGCGGAATGGGAATCGGAATAGGAATCTTCGTGATCGGATCCTGAATGAAAATAATGGGCAGCACCGCATTCTGCGGTTCGTAGCGGAAGTTCAGGCTCTCCACGTTGGTCCACGTGTCCATGTTCACGTTGAGCGCGGTCTGCGGAATGCCGAGCCGCGTCTCAGGTCCCCAATAGGCCTGGCTCATGCCCGGCAGCGGTCCCGGCACGAGGTAGAAAACGTAGCCCACCTCGCTCGCCAGATGCTTCAAGTACTGCAAGTCGCTCTTCTTCTGCGTGGGAGTCTGCAACAACGGAATCGGAATATCCGGCGCGGGCACGGGAATCACTTCCGGCACCACGCCGAACATGGCGTACTTGGCCAGAATCACCAGCGCCCTGACGTCGGGCGACATCCCCGGATAGGGCAGCCCGCTGAAGTCGATCAGGTCCATCAACGCCGTCAGATCTTTTCCCGTGACCACTAGCTTCGAAGAGCCGCTCATGGCATCGGGCTGCACCTCGGTGTGCAGCACCACGCCGTCGATCAAAACCTGCGGGATGCCCGGAAACGTGGCCAGCAGCACTACACGAATGATGGGCAGCGGCGCCCCGCCGGCCAGCAGGAAAAATGTTTCCAGGATGCTGTTGTTGCCGAGCGTAAAGACCAGCTGAAAGCCGCTCTGTCCCGTCGCGCTCTCGGTCACCTCCACTGAGACCAGCGCGTCGGCAAGGGGCTTGGGAGCCGGAATTGGCTCCATCGGCCCGATGAGCAGCGTGAGATAAAGCGGACTAACCATTGCGCGCTCCTGCCGGAATACCGCTCACCAGCGGAATGAGAATGGTGCTGCCCGGCTCCGCCGTCACCTGGGTCGCGTCCAGTGCGCCGTTGGCGTCAGCAATCATCCAGAAGAGAATGGGATCGCCCAGATAGCGCGCGGCAAGGTTGTCGAGCCGGTCGGCTGCTGTCACGCTGTAGTTCTGCGTCTGCGTGTAGATGCTCATCTGCGGAATAATGCGCCGCGAGAGATACGAAACCACGAGACCGTTCGCGAGCGTGATCTGTTCCACGCCCGTGCCGTAATAGCGGCTGCTGGGATTGGCGGGCGCGCCCGTGCCCACTCCGGATCGAACCAATGCCTGCAGTGCATTATCCATCGCAATCCCTTTCCCGGCGCAATTACCACTGCGCAATCTATTGGTTTGCTATCGATTCCTTGCCAATCTGATAAGCCATATACAGCGCGCCCGCCGGCGTCAGGAAGCCCACATCGTTCACGTTCAGAACGCGCATCGAAAGCGAAACCTTGGCGCGGATCGGATTCAACTGCGGATCGAAAAACTCTTCGGAAATCTCTATCCCTGTAAGGCGCACCGGCGTGACACGATTCGCGCCCCAGGCAAACAGCGTGAGATTCGACGACATGGGCAGAATCTCGATCGTCCCTACCAGCGAGAGCACTTCGTTGGCGATGAGCACCGCGCTCGACGGATAAACCAGCAGTTCGAGCGTGGACAACTGCGGCGAGATACCGTAGGCCATCGTCGTTGCGTCCTGCGCGGCAAGCAAATCCGTAGCGTCAATCTCGATCTCGCAGGAGATGGTCTCGATGGGCGGACCTTTGAGGCGCAAAACTTCGGTACGATCCGGCTCATCGCCCACGCTCTGCGGCTTCAGGCTGCGCTTGATCGTCTCCGGGTTGTACTCGAAGTTGATGGTGTTCAGGGGAATTCCGGTGTTCGGCTCGAGCACGAGGATTGCGCCCTTCACCAGCAGTGGCGAAATGTTATACATGGCGTTGCGCTCCCTTGCCGCTCGCATTCACGGGCCGATGATTCTGTTCGCTTGGCGAGTGGCCGCCGCGTCCGTTTGCGCCCAGTCGCCGCGCCAGCGAGTTGACCACCTGTGCTGCTGCCTGGCGCGCCGTTGCCCCCGGCCGGAGCATGCCGGCGTCGAGTGACGGAATCTGCACGTGCGCATTGGCGGCGATGCCGCTGGCGGCCTGGCTCGCGGCCCACGCGTGCAGGTGTTCCTCAAGCGTGCGCGCAAATTGGCGCTGGCCCATTTCGTCCAAACCTTCCACCGCGATGCGGTCGATGTGCAGGTGCACGGCTTTCATTCCCACCCCCTGGCTTCAGCCGGCGAGAGCGGCTTGTCGAGCTTGGCGTACTCCGTGCGCGCCGCATCGAGCAGGTGAGTCATTGCAATGGGCGTTCCAGCATCGGCCGCCAGAAACGCCGCCAGCAGCGCAACGTTGCGAATCGACCCGCCGGTCACGTTCAACTGCGCGAGCTTTCCGTAATCCAAAGCCCCCTTGGGCGCCGCCGCCGGAAATACCTTGCGCCAGATGCGCTCGCGGCTGGGCGCGTCGGGGAATGGAAACTGCACCACGAAGCGCAGCCGGCGCTGGAAGGCCGGGTCCAGCGCGCTCTGCATATTCGTCGTCAGAATGGCAATGCCGCGGTAGGACTCCATGCGCTGCAAAAGGTAACTGACTTCGAGATTGGCATAGCGGTCGTGGCTGTCGCGCACCTGGCTGCGCTTGCCGAAGAGCGCATCGGCCTCGTCGAAGAGCAGAATCGCGCCGCTGCGCTCGGCGGCTTCGAATATCTTGCGCAAATGCTTTTCCGTTTCGCCGATGTATTTGCTCACCACGGTGGCCAGATCGATTTGGTAAAGATCGCGGTCCAGCTCCCGCGCCAGCACACCCGCGGCCATGGTTTTGCCCGTGCCGCTCGGCCCGGAAAACAGCGCCGAAAGACCGAGGCCGCGCGCGTACGCTTCCGCGAATCCCCATGTCTCGTTGACCACCGCGGCCTGGCGCGCGTGAATCGCAATCTGGCGGAGGATCGCGGTTTGCGGCTCGGGCAACACCAGGTCTGTCCAACTGGCGCAATTCTCCACGCGGCCCGCAAGGTCGTCGAGCGAGCGCCGCGCCGCTGTGCGCGAAAGCCTCCACGCTGCCGCGCCCAGCGCGTGCGTATCGGCGATCATATCGGGCTTCAGCGCGGCTTCCTCTTCCACCGCCTGTGCCGTCTCGCGAATCTCGGCCGCATCCAGCGCAAAGGCTTCCACCACGCGGTCCAGCTCCGCATCGATGCCTTCGGCCATCGCGCCCAACTGCCTCTGCCATTCGCCTTTGCGCTCCTGCGCGTTCAGGGCGGGCGCGGCCAGCCGCATCCCGCTCAGCCGGTCGGTCGCGGATGCGTCCCCCACATCCACAGCCACAGGCGCGCCCACGCGCCGCAGCCAGGCTTCGAGCAGCGCCGCGTTTTCCAGCCTTTCCGTCTTCACCAGCAGTCCCGCAGGCCACAGCGCCGCCTCGCGCGTGTAGGCCAACGCCAGCCGCTCGCGATCTACCGACGCTTCTGGAAGATCGGCGGCATCGAAGACCCAACTGTGCCATCCCGCCGCGCGACACATGGCGTGAAACAGCGCCGTCCGCGCCGCCGCCTGATTGCCGGTGAGCAGCACCACACCCGGCGGCGAGCGGCGCCAGTGCAGCACTCCGCGCGCGGCCACATCGTCGAGCGCCCGTTCCCAGACGCCATCTTCCCTGTCCGGGGCGGGCAGGGCATGCATCGCCTGCAGCCGTTCATCGGCCGTGGGCACCCCGAGCAAAAAGTGCAGAATCCGTTCGTCGATGACAAGCGGCGCTTCCAGCAGCGGTCCCGGCCCCATCTCGATGAGCCGCCAATAGCGCAGCGGCTGCACGCGGCTTACGGCGCTCCAGTGCGGATGTTCGAGAACCGAGAGCGCCAGCCCAAAGGTGGGCGCGTGCGTCTCCGGTTCGAGCGCCGCAATGGCCGCCCGAAAGCGCCGGTCCAGCGCCGCGCCCGCCGCGAGCAGCAAGGTGTCCAGTTCAAACTGGCTCAGGGCAAAAATCTCGCGCAGCCGCGCCACCGGCTGCCATCGCGCTCCGGGAAGGCTCGTGAGAGAAGCCGACAGCTCCGACGGCGCAAATGCGCTCTCCTCCTCGCGCGCCACACGCCGGTACACGCGCTCCAGCTCCGCCCACAGCGGCAGCGCCTCCGGCTGGCCTTCACGCTGCGAAAATGCGCCTGGCTCCCGGCCAGTCTCGCGCGGCTCGTCGATAAAGTAGCCGGCGCTCATGCGCTCACCTCCACCTGGGGCAGCCACGGTCCCTGCGGGGTGGTCACCGCCGTGAGCTGGCTCTGCGCGCCGTCCACCTCCACGCGCAGCGCATAGGTGGCCGCGGCAATGCTGCTGGGCACGGTGACCGTCACTGTTGGGGAAGTCGATGGCACGGCGGGAAGCGGCGCGACAGGCGGCAGAGGAATCGCGTTGTCCCCGATGTAAACGACCACCGTCTGCATGTTGCCGACCGGCGGATTCACCGTGATCGCGAGCGGCGAACCTTGCGTTGCCTGATATGGTCCCGGTGTGGGCAGCGGCGAAGGCGGCTGAATGGTCGGGATCAACTGGAAGGGAAACGGACTGGACGCGAAGCACGGATGCGGCGTGCTCGAAGAAGGAAAAGTCACATTGGTGATGACGCTGACGCTGCCCGTGCCGGCCGAGAGCGTGCTCGGCACATTCACGCGCAGGTAGTCGCCCTGCGCCATGGCCACGGCCACAGGTGCGCCTCCGTTGAACGAAACCTGCGTGTTCGAAGCGGGGCCGTTGAGGAAATTGCTGCCGTTGATGGTGATTAATTGCCCGACCGTGGCCATCTGCGGCGAAACCGATGAAATCATCGGCCCGGTAAGCGGCAGCGCCACCAGCGAGCGCCGCGTGACGGGCCGATTTGACTGGAAGCTCTCCGTATCCTGGATGACAACCACCGAGACCTGGTACGAAGTCGTCGGCCGGTAGCTGACCTGGAAGGCCGTCCACAGCCGATAGATTTCTTCGGTCGACAGCGCCTCCGGCGTAATGCGAATGTGCTCGATCTGGCTGGCCAACGTGCTCGCGGCCACCAGCTTCTGCTCGTTCGACGGCGACGTGCCATCGAGCGCCGTAAGCGCGGACTGGATCACAGCGCGCGGCACCACCGGCGTGTTGTGAAAGACGCGCATGGCAAAGCCGAGCAGAATCTCCGGATCGAAGGCATTGGCCCCATAGGCCGTGATCAGGTAATGCAGATTGATGGCGAGCGGAGGATTACTCAGCGGCTGTCCGTTCGAGCCCATCGAGGGCAGGTCGAGATTGCGCAGCGCCGGATTGATGCTCGCGTAATACATGAACAGATTCAGTTGCGCCGGCTCGTCCTGGCCGACCGTAATCAAATCCGGCGCAAGATTGGTGACGCCGGGCGGCGTCTGCAGCACGGTCGAAGGCCCGCCATCGGAGAGTGCGGAGGTCAAAAGCGCCTTCAGCACCGCGCTCACGCCGCCTACGGCAAGGTAATCGCTCATGACCGCGTCTCCTGACCGCGCCTCAGGAAGTCATCGAGCGATACCCGCGGCTTGAACGGTTGGGCCGGCGCTGCCCGCCTGGTTTCGACACGCGGAGCGCGCAGTTCGATATTGCCGATCGAAATGTGAACTTCGGTCTTCTCTTGCGCGGCCTGGCGCTCGCCTTGCGGGATTGCCCGGCGATCGGCCACGAGAGATGGCGCAGCCACCGCCCGGTTACCGATTGGCGATTGCGGAGGACGAACGATTTGCTGCCGGGAAGGCTCGTCTTGGGTGGACAGCGCGCCCATGGCTGCAGAAGTTTTGCGGTCTTCCCGCATGCCTTCGGGTTTCGCAGTTTCGCGCTGCGGGCCCATCCGCTCCAGGTGCGCCAAAGGCTTAGGTGCTTGCGTCGTTCGTCCGCGATTCCAGTCTTCGATCATGACCTGGGTCTCGGCTGGCTGCGATCGAAGTTCCGTTGTCACTTCCGCGCCGGCCTCGACCGCGGGCTGCGATGAGCGTTGCACTGGCGGCCGCAATTGCGAGATTTTCTCCAAACTTCCGGGCTGCGCGGTTGCGGGATTCAGGATTGCGGGATTCAGGATTGCGGGTTTCAGGGTTGCGGATTTCGGGGCTCCGAGTCTCGGGGCTCCAGGTCTGTTGGCCGGTCCGCGAACCTCTGAACCGTCTTCCGGCCTGACTTCCTGTTTGTCTTCCTGCGGTTGAACCGGGCCATCGCTCTCCGTAATGGACGGCTTGCGGGCATCGCGTTCTCTGGCGCGGACGGGAGCAGCGGCTTCTGTCTCCACCGTCGTCTCCAGACCCGCCGCCATGTCAGGCCCAACTGCGAAGGCGCGCGGCGACTCGGCGTAGCGCGGCGCCACAAGCGGCTGCACCACCGGCAGCAAACCGAGCGCCCGTTGCGCCATTCTGTCCAGCACTCCGCTCATGTGCCCAGCATCTCCAGGTAAGCGGTTCGCCGCGCCGCGCTCATGCCCGCGATCGCGGCCTCGCTCCAGCCATAGGCTCGCGCCAGTTCGTGAATCTCCGCCATCAGACGTCGCGCCGCCGCGCCCATCTCGCGCAGCAGGTAATGCACAAGATCGAAATCGAGCACGGAGCCCTTGCCGCAGGCCGCGCATTGGAGCTCGAAGCGAATCTCCGCCGCCGCGTTGAGCTGCTCGAACCGCTTTGCCAGCTGCGCTGCCGCACGCCGCGGCTGCGCCTTGAGCCAGCGCTGCGCTTTCTCGGCGCTGGTCACGGCTTCTGCCTTGCCGGAGGTGGCGCAGGCCGACCGCGCCAGAAGAATCGCCCGCGCGTCCTCTTCGCTGGCCGCCGCGGCCGAAGCCAGCAGATCGAGCGTATTCGCCGGCCGCATGGCGATTCCTTCGGACTTTTTCGCGGGCGCTGGCGGCTCGGTCAATCCTTTCGCCAGCTCGCGCGCGTCCACCGCGAACTCCAATTGCGCACCACAGGCGGGGCAAAGCGCGAATCCCTCCATGCGCCGGCCCAGCGTCGCCGCCCGCAGCTCGAGCAGCAGCGCATCGCGCCTGGCGAGCGGCAACCGCGCCCACTCACGTGCCGGCCGCTCCGGCTCTGCGAACTCAAGCAACGCGAGCGCGGCCTGCTGTTCCGGCATCTCCCGGCTGCACTCCCACGCTCTCAGTAGCTGTTCGCCCGCAAGTCCGCGCATCGTTCTACGCTCCCCGTTTGGCAATCCAACGAATTGAAACGATCAAAAAAGAAAGAAGACGGTATGGGGGACGACGGCCAAGGCGATCCGGCCACCGTCCCCCAGAAGCTCCGGCGTTACGCCGCGCCCGATGTGTAGCTTTGCTCCTTCGGCTCGATCACCGATAGATCGCGACTCCAGCCCTCATGCTCGAGAACGATGTGCGAGATGGCTACGGCGTTGGCGTTGGCGTCCAGGTCCGGCAGCGCCTGGTACTCGGAGACCCAGGCCCGAAAGATCGTGTAACTGATAGCCAGCTGCCCCGCTTCGTTGTAAAAGTCGAGGATGATGTCCTTGCGGAAATCGGCCAGCGAGACCTCCGATCCCAGACCGGCGCCAATCTGCCACACCTTGGCCGCCCACTGCTCGAAGACCGGATCGTGCGTGACGCCCTTTTCCAGAGTGATTGCCTTATAGTCGTTGCGGCCCGGCATCTTCCGGCTGGCGCTGGGATCGCCGCCTTCGCGATGTTTCACCACTTCGGTGGTGCGAGTCAAAGCCGAGCATTTGCTCACTCCGGCTACATACTGCGCATCCCACCTGAGGCGGAACTTGAAGTTCTTGTAAGGGTCGAACCGTTGCGAATTCACTACAAACTGTGCCATCTTCATCACCTCGCCTGCGGATTACCGCAGCTTCTACGCGGTTGTGGTGGTTGCGAACCCGAGGCCACCGCGGCCAGGATCGCAAAGCAGCCAAGGGCGCCCGCCCCTTACGAACCGGCCTGCCCGGTCAGTTGCTCGATCTGGATCACTACGAATTCCGCCGGCATCAGCGGCGCAAACCCGACCAGGATGTTGACGATGCCGTTGTCAATGTCGGTTTGCGTCGTGGTCTCGCTGTCGCACTTCACAAAGTAGGCCTGGTCCGGGGTCGTTCCCTGGAAGGCGCCTTTGAGGAAGTAGGTTTGCATGAAGGAGCTGACGTTGAGCCGGATGGATGCCCACAACTTGTCGTCGTTGGGCTGAAAGACGACCCACTGCGTGCCCTGGTAAAGGCTCGACTCCAGGAACAGCGCCATGCGCCGCACGGGAATGTACTTCCACTGGTTGGCCATGGCGTCTGCGCCCACCAGAGTGCGCGAGCCCCATAGCACCGGCCCGTAAATCGGGAAGGTCCTGAAGCAGTTGAGCCCCAGCGGATTCAACTGTCCGTTCTCCTGGTCGCTCATCTGGTAGGTCATGTTCTGCACGCCGTTCAGCGTGGCCGTGATGCCGGCCGGCGCCGTCCACACGCCGTTCTGTCCGTCGGAATTGGCAAACACGCCAGCCACCAGGCCGGAGGGCGCGAAGGTGCGCAGATTTCCGTTGTTCAGGGCATCGGCCAGGCGCAGCCGCGGCCAGAACGCCGCGCCATTGGGATCGACCACGCCAATGGTGTTGCTCTTCCAGTCCACGGCACCGGATACAGAGACCACGTTCGGCGGCGGATCCACCAGCAGCATCGCTCTTTGCTGATCGCACAGCGTAATCGCCGCCGAATAAATCTCCACCGGGCTGATGTTCGTATCGAGCGCGCTGGAATTGCCGGCCTGCGCGCGCGCCGCCTCGGGAATACTGAGCAGGTTGAAGATGGGCACCTTCTGCAGCGCGTAGATGCCCGAAAACGAAAGCGGATCGCCGATCAGGTCCGCGCTCCACGGCAGCCCATACGGTATTGTGGCGGCCCATGATCCATAGCTCAGCGCGGGATCGCTGGTAAGGGTACCCAGAACGTAGTGGGCGGCATTGCTCGACGTAGCCGGAGCGTTGGTCGAACCCAGGCCCAGTGCCGCGGCAGCATCGTTGTACCCTGACCCCGGCGCGCCGAAACTCACGCTGGCATCCGGATCGTTGGGCAACAGGAAGTTCACGCGGATTCCCTGCCCGGTCCCGGTGTTCGGGCTGGGCGCGGCGGAACATGCCACCGTCGCT
This sequence comes from Occallatibacter sp., assembly GCA_049592335.1. GTDB lineage: Bacteria > Acidobacteriota > Terriglobia > Terriglobales > Acidobacteriaceae > Telmatobacter. The sequence continues at coordinate 3,941 of JBAWFY010000222.1, read as the reverse complement.
CCCGGCACGTTGATGGAAAGCCAGGTGTTCAGCGCCAGTTGAAGCTGTGACGCCAGTCCGTTCACCGTCTGCGGAATAGACGAATTGGCCCCAATGATCGAGATCGTCGGCGTAACGTTGGGCGAGCCCGAATTCGGCCCCGACGAATACACGCTCGTGGGCAGGGTCAGCGTCAGGCCGGCTGCGACGTTGGTGATCGTCGTGGTCGGGCTTCCACCCATCGATCCGCCCGTCAACGTGTAGTTGACGCCGTTGGCGGTCGTGATACCCAGCGGCTGCCCCAGGATCCCTGTTACAGCCAGCGCCGTGGGCGAAGCGGGAAGGTTGGTCGTATCCACGCTCACCAGTTGCGAACCGTTGTCGGGGTCGTTCACCACCACGCCGACAAAGTTCTGCTTGGCAATATTGAGCGAGATGCCGGGAAAGTACTCCTTCGTGCCATCGACCAGGTTGGTCACGGTCAGGTTGAAGGCCAGCGGATCGCCTGTCGCCGCGGTCAGATCGAGCCCCTGCACATCGATGTCGAGCAAGACCTGCCCGTTGGCCCACACGCCGCTGCTCAGAGCGCTGAAGGCCAGCGCCGCCTTGGGGGCAACCGGCGGTGTGGACCCGGTTGCGGCCGCGAAGGGGGTAAAAGGAGTACCGAAAAACGCCTGCGCCTTCGGTACGGGCGCCGTGGTCGTGGTCGCGGCGGGGTAGTGCATCGGCGTGCGCACCACGTAGCATTGCGTTCCGCCATTCTGGAAGAACTGCTGCACGGCATAGCTTACTTCGCTGTTCGAGGCTAGGCCGCCGTAAAGCCGCTGGAAATCCCCAAAGCTGAAACAAACTTGTGCTCGGTTGTCGATGCCGCGCGCCGTGTATCCCACGAAGGCTGCGATCGAGGTGGCTACGCCCGTGATCGGGTGAACAGGGCTCGGCAACTCCTGGATATAGACACCAGGGTACGTATACGCAGTGGACATCGAACTCCTCCCGCCGCTGATTGGGTTGCCTGAGGAAAGCTATGCCTCCTCAGAGCAGGGCCTATTGAAACCGGTTGTACGAGTGATGGGGAAACGCAATCGACTAGGGGAAACAGGGCACAGGGTAAAACTGCTGTGTGGGTCGAATACTAGGGGCGCTTCGATGTCAAGTCAAGAGCTTTTCGGAAAATTTCTGCTGAAAACTCAAAAATCTGCGCTGATCGCTTTCTCCACGCTGCACGGTTCCCATGCGACCTGTTACATAGCCTCCATTGGGGACAATAGCTTTCTTCGGGGACAGTGGTTCAAGCAATAGTGTTTGGCAAACGCCGAGCGTTTCAATCTTCATTGCCATGCCAACCAGGAAAATGAATCCCGCAACCCAAAACAAAACCGCAACCAGTCGCGGTTCTGGCCGCACGGGTCATGGCTCGCATCACGAGTCGCATCAGGGCTCGGATCGAGGCTCGGATCATTGCTCCCGGACGCGCAGGTGATCGATCTCGATGCCCAGCTGCCGGCATTTTTTGTAAAGATGACTGCGCTCAAGGCCGAGTGCGCGAGCGGTTTCCGCGATCTGCAATCCGTGGCGCTCGAGCTCGGCGAGGACCTGCGCGCGCTCGAATTCGAGAACGCGCTGGGCGAGGGGCCCTGAAAAAGCGCCAGCGGGGGCGGAGGAATGGGAAGCGGAGGTGGTTAGGGAGACGGGCAGCGCGAGGCGCACCTCGTCCACGCCGACTTCTTCACCAGCGAGTAACAAAAGCCGCTCCACGACGTTGCGCAGCTCGCGGATATTGCCGGGCCACGCATATTGCTGCAACGCTTGAATGGCGGCGGGAGCAAAGGCGGCAATCCGCCATCCGTTTTGCGCGGCCACCTGACGGGCGAAATGCTCGACGAGCGCGGGCAGATCGTCCGCGCGCTCGCGCAGCGGAGGCAACTGAACGGGAAACACCACGACGCGGTGGTAGAGATCGCGCCGGAATGCTCCGGTGTCAACCAGTTGCTCGAGATTGCGATGCGTGGCGACGACGACGCGCACGTCGACGGCGGTGGGTTTGGCCGCGCCGAGGCGCTCGACCTCGCCCTCTTCGAGCACGCGCAGCAACTTCGCCTGCATGGCAGCCGGCATGTCGCCGATCTCGTCCAGAAAAAGCGTGCCGCGATGCGCCTGCTCGAACTTGCCGATGTACCGTTGCGCCGCGCCGGTGAAGGAGCCTTTCTCGTGGCCGAAGAGCTCACTTTCGATCAGCTCGGCGGGGACCGCAGCGCAGTTGAGCGCGATGAAAGGGCCTGCGGCGCGCTGGCTCTTCTCGTGCAGCGTGCGCGCTACGAGTTCCTTGCCGGTGCCGGTTTCGCCATAGATGCAGACGCGGGTTTCGCTGGCGGCGACGCGCTCGATCTGCGCCATCACCCGGCGCATGGTTTCGCCGGAGAAGATGAGCGTATGCTTGCCCACGCGGGCGCGCAGATCGCGATTTTCGCTTTCGAGGCGCGTGAGCTTGAGCGCGTTGGCCAGGGTGACGAGTAGCTTCTCAGTCGAGAGCGGTTTCTCCAGAAAGTCCAGGGCGCCCAGACGCGTGGCGCGCACGGCCATCTCGATATGAGCCTGGCCGCTCATCATGACGACGGGCGCAGTGACACCGGCGGTCTTCAGGTCTTCAAGCAGGGCAAGGCCGTCGCGGCGCGGCATCACCACGTCGCTGAGGATGAGATCGAAGGGCTGCGTGCGGGCAAGCTCGAGTGCGCGCTCGGCGTTGTCCGCAACCACCGCTTCGTGGCCCGCGAGACGAAAAGCGCGGGAGAGCGAGGCCAGCGTATTGGCTTCGTCGTCGACGATGAGGATGTTGGCCTTCGCGCTCATGATTCGGCTCTTGGCAGCGTAATGATAAACGTTGCACCGTCGGAAGCCGTGCTTTCGACGGCGATGGTTCCGGCGTGATCGGCGACGACCGACTGCACGATGGCGAGGCCCAGGCCCGTGCCGTGCTGCTTGGTCGTGTAGTACGGCGTGAACAGCCGCTCGCACTCTTCGGGCGTGAGACCCTGGCCGGTGTCCGCAACCCGGAGCTCCACTTTGTCCGAGACCAGCCGCGCCGAGATCGTCAGCGTGCCGCCATCGGGCATCGCGTCCATGGCGTTCAGCACAAGGTTTGAGAGCGCGCGATGCAGCAGCTCTGGATCGGCATCGATGGGCATAGGCGCGCGAGCCACGTCGATGGCAATATGGATTTTCGCGTCGCGGCTGGCCGCATTTTGATAAAGCGCGCGCACGCGCTCCACCACATCGGCAGCGTCGATGCGCTCGAGTTCCGGTTTCGGCATCTTGCTGAAGTCCGAGAAGCGGCCGATGATGGTCTTCAGATTGGCGATTTCAGTTCCGAGAGTCGCGGTGCTCTCGCGAAAGACTTCGTCGAATTCATCTGGCGTCAAATCGCGCGCCCGTACCAGATTCTCGACCGTGAGCTGCAGCGGGAAGAGCGGATTTTTTAGCTCATGCGCCAGTCGCCGCGCCAGCTCGCGCCACGCGGCTACGCGCTCGCTCTGCACAAGGCGCTCGCGCTGCCCAGTAAGCTGCTCGGTCATATGATTGAAGCTGCGCGCGAGAACGCTCACCTCGTCTCGTCCACGCTCGGCGACGCGCACATCCCAATTGCCGCCGGCCACTTCCTCTGCGGCGTGCGCAAGCTGCTCGATGGGGCGCGAGACGCGCGCGGCAATCCAGAGGCTGATGAAGATCGCCAGCAGAATGCCGCCCGCTGCCACTCCGTATGAAATGGCCCGGATATGCTGTTGCGCCGCGACCATGCCGGCGCGCGAAAGCGCGACCACCAGCACCGCCATCAAGTTGCCTTGTCCGTTCTTCAGCGGGATCGCGGTCGCATTCAGGCTGTCTTCGCGGCGGCCGGTCGGATTCACGATGCCGCTCGCCTGCTGGCCCGTGGTGCGCGCCGCATCGATGAGCTTCTGATAGGA
>JBAWFY010000221.1:0-3671 GCA_049592335.1 Occallatibacter sp. | reverse complement strand
CTCTGGCGCAAACAGCGGCACCAGGGGCGCCGGCGACACAATCGCAGATCGCCGCGTTGCAGCAGCAGGTTCAGAAGGCGCAGATGTCCGGCGACAACGCGTGGATGCTGACTTCGGCGGCGCTGGTTCTGCTGATGACGGGGCCGGGCCTGGCGCTCTTTTATGGCGGCCTGGTGCGCAGGAAGAACATTCTCAGCACCATGATGCAGAGCTTCGCCATGATGGGCCTGGTGAGCATTCTCTGGGCGATCGTTGGCTACTCGCTCGCCTTCGGCAAAGGCAACATGTTCATCGGCGGCTTTGAACACGTCTTCCTGCGCGGCGTTACGCTCGATCCCAACCCGGCCTACGGACCGACCATTCCCGAGCAGACCTACATGATCTACCAGCTCATGTTCGCCATCATCACGCCGGCGCTCATCACGGGCGCTTTCGCCGAGCGCATGAAGTTCAGCTCCATGGCCGTGTTCCTCTCGCTCTGGTCGCTTATCATCTACTGCCCCATGGCGCACATGGTGTGGGGCGTAGGCGGCCTGTTCAATTCTGCCGGCACGCACATTCCCAGCTTCGACTTCGCGGGCGGCACCGTCGTCCACATCACCAGCGGCGTCTCCGCGCTGGTCTGCGCGCTCTACCTCGGCAAGCGCATCGGCTATCCGCACACGCAGATGCCTCCACACTCGCTGGTGCTCAGCTTCATCGGCGCATGTCTCCTCTGGGTGGGCTGGTTCGGGTTTAACGCGGGCAGTGCGCTCGCAGCCAACGGCCTTGCCACCAGCGCCTTCGTCAACACCCACTTCGCCACGGCCGCCGCTGCTCTCGGCTGGACCATCTTCGAGTGGTTGCACAACGGCAAGCCCACGGCCCTCGGCGCAATCTCCGGCGCCGTCGCCGGACTGGTCGCCATCACTCCGGCTTCGGGTTTCGTGCAGCCCATGTCCGCGCTCCTCATCGGCCTGGCCGCGGGATTCTTCTGCTCCTTCATGGTCTTCAAGGTAAAGTCCATCTTCGGCTACGACGACTCGCTCGATGCCTTCGGCGTCCACGGCGCGGGTGGAACACTCGGAGCGCTGCTCACCGGCATCTTCGCCACGTACCTTATCAATCCCGTCTACGGACCCGGCAAGCCCACCGGCGCCATCGACGGCAACTGGCATCAGATGCTCAACCAGCTCGCCGCGGTCGGCACTTCCTGGGGAATTTCCATCGTCGGCACATTGATTCTCCTCTTCGTTGTCGATAAGATCATGGGACTGCGGGTCACTCCGGAGCAAGAAATGGCCGGCCTCGATCTTTCGCAGCACGGCGAGGAAGGCTATACATTCGAGTGAGGGCCTTCGGGGCTTTCCGGAGGACACAGAAAAGTTACGGTCTGGCGGCGGCAAACAGGCCGCCCCGCCTGTTACGCTATCGGACGAGGGAACACTTTTTATGCTCAAGATTGAAGCTGTATTGCAACCCTCCAAGCTCGATGCCGTCAAGGATGCGCTCCTCGAAGCAGGCATTGAAGGCATGACGATTCTCGAGGCCCGCGGCCACGGCCGCCAGAAGGGCCACACCGAGTTTTACCGCGGCCGCGAATACACCGTCGATCTTCTCCCCAAGGTGAAAATCGAGATGGTGGTCCACGACAACATGAAGGAAAAGGCCATTCAGGCCATCGTGGGCGCTGCCCGCACCGGCCGCATCGGCGACGGCAAGATCTTCGTCAGCCCCATCGCAGAGGCCATCCGCATCCGCAACGACGAGCGTGGCGAAAACGCCCTCTAACCGCGGAAGATTCCGCCAGCATCCCTCGCGAGGCGCAGCCCCAACTGTGCCTCGCTTCGTTTACCCCCTAATCCCTGTTCCCTGTCCCCGTTCTTGACTACAATCGGATGCGTGACGACGAGCCTCTTCGATCTCTATAAGATCGGCATCGGCCCATCGAGCTCGCACACCATGGGCCCCATGCGCGCGGCCTGTCGCTTTGCGCGCGAAATCGAGAACGCCAGTCTGCTCGATCGCACCGCGCGCGTCCAGACCGATCTTTACGGATCGCTCGCTCTCACCGGCCTCGGTCACGCCACGGATCGCGCCATCCTCCTCGGTCTCGCCGGAAATGAACCTGCAACCATCGATCCCGCAGCCATCGAGTCCACAGTAGCTGCCATCCGATCTTCCCGGCGCATCGAGCTCGCGGGCAAGCACACCGTCGTCTTCGACGAGCCGGGCGATCTGCTCTTCCATCGCGACCAGATGTTTCCGTCCGGCTCCATCGCAACCCACCCCAACGGTCTCCGCTTCACCGCCTTCGACGCCGACGGCGCGACGCTCGCGCAGCGCGTCTTCTTTTCGCTCGGCGGCGGTTTCATCGCCGAGGAGGGCGCGGCCGATCAGCCATCGCGCTCACCCGAGCCGCCGCCGCCCTTTCCATTTCACAGCGCCGCCGAGCTTCTTGAGCTCGCCCGCTGCCACGCGCTCTCCATCCACCAGATCATGCTGGCCAACGAATGCGATCGTCTGCGCGCCGCCGATCCTGGCGCGAGTGACCCATCACTAGAGGCGCGGGTCCGCGCCGGCATCGAGCAAATCTGGCAGACCATGCAGGCTTGTGTCGAGCGCGGCATCGCAACCGAAGGCATCCTGCCCGGCGGCCTCGAAGTGCGCCGCCGCGCGCACCGCCTTGCCGAGCGGCTCCGCGCGCGCGACGCCCTCGGGCAAAGCGGAGATCCGCTCGCGCCTCTCGACTGGATCACCGTCTACGCCATGGCCGTCAACGAGGAAAATGCCGCCGGCGGCCGCGTGGTCACCGCTCCCACCAATGGAGCCGCAGGCGTGGTTCCCGCCGTCGCGCACTACTACCGGAACTTCGTCTCCGCTTCGGACAACGAAGGCATCGTGCGCTTCTTCCTCGTCTCGGCGGCCATCGGCGTTCTCTATAAGGAGAATGCTTCCATCAGCGGCGCGGAGGTTGGATGCCAGGGCGAAGTCGGTGTCGCATGCTCCATGGCCGCAGGGGGACTCACAGCGGCTCTCGGAGGCAACGACGGACAGATCGAGCACGCCGCCGAGATCGCCATGGAGCACAACCTCGGCATGACTTGCGATCCCATCGGCGGTCTCGTGCAGATCCCCTGCATCGAGCGCAATGCCATGGGCGCGGCCAAAGCCGTGCAAGCCGCGCGTCTCGCCATGAACGAGCCGCCCGCGCACAAAGTCTCGCTCGACCAGGTCATCCGCACCATGTATCTCACCGGCCTCGACATGCAATCGCGCTACAAAGAGACGAGCCTCGCGGGTCTCGCCTTGAATGTCATCGCTTGCTAGAGAGCGCCCCTCGCACACCTGGCAAGAAGACCGACCTCCTCGCCGAATATCAGGCCACGCCGAAGGCGCGCTGCGTTCTGATGCTTCTGCTCCAATCGAATCCCAAAGATATCCAGCCGTATCTCGACCGTCTCATCACGCGTCGTGACGCGGGAACGCTCGCGCCATACGTGAAGGAGCGCGCCGATGCAGCGTGCAAAAAATGACGTGCGCATCATGCTCGCGCGACCGAAGCGCGCAAAGATTTTCTCTCGCGCTTCGAATTTCGTCTCCGTTTTCCTCTGCGAGCGGATTCTGGTGCCGGAACCATGTTGATCTTTTTTTCACTCTTACGTCGTTTTTTTCTTGACATCGATGATTGA
>JBAWFY010000220.1:0-14828 GCA_049592335.1 Occallatibacter sp. | reverse complement strand
GACCAGCGGCGCGCCCGCACCCAGCCTGGCAACGATGATTCGCGATCCGCTGCTGAAGCGCACGCTTTATCGCAAGAGTGTGAGCAACACTTTCTCGGCTGACGGCGCGGCCGGAGCTAACTGCGGCGGCTATCGCTGGATCGAGGAGCAGCGGCAAGGCGCCGAATGGATTGTACGGGGCACGGCGACGGATCGGCCGGACTGGATTGCGCTGGGCTGGTCGCAGCTCGATTGGGGGCTGCGGCACCAGTTGCCCGACGGCTCCTTCGCGAGCGAGGATGGATTCCATTCGACCTCGTTTTTTGTGGAGGCGCTGGCGCGTGCCTGCCTGCTTGATGCAAGCGGAGCCAGCCGAACACGGGTTGACGGGCTGGCCCGCGCCGCGCACTGGCTGATGCTGCCGGAGATCGAAGGGCCTGGAGCGCGGCACAACCAGCCGTTTACGCATCGGCGCTACATTCTGGCAGCGGCCTTCGGCCAGTCTGCGCGCGTAACCGGTGAGCGGCAATTTGCGCTGCGAGCGGAAGCGTGGGCAACGGAGGGATTGAGCCTGCAAGAGGCGGATGGGACCAATCCCGAGAAGGGCGGACTGGATATAAGCTACCAAATGGTCGGCGTGTTGATGGCGCTGCGCTATCTGCCGGTGTGCGGCGACGCCGGACTGCGGGCGCAACTACGCGGCATGATCCGCAGGGCGACGGTGCGCGATCTTACCCATCTTGAAGCGGACGGATCGATCGACGCGGAAGGCTCGACGCGCATAGGCCACGAACGATCGCGTGCGGGCGTGGTGAAAACGGTGGCCTACGGCGAAATACTGCAGGCGCTGGTCTTTGGCGCGCTCGCGCTGCCAGAGCCAAAGTGGCTTGAGCCGGCGCAGAGGATCGCTAGCTTCAAGCGCTGGGACCGGGCATAGAGGCTGTGCCGTGAAAACGGATCGCGCTCACTGCGCAGGAGCATCTGGCAGCGGCTGCGGTTCCGTGTTGTCTGGACTTGTGATGGAGCAACCAGCCACTTCCTTGTTTACGATTTCGTATCCAGCGGGAGGCTGAAAGACAGATGCGTCCGGTTCATCCTGGGTAAGGTTATCCAACTCCCTGGTACTTTTGCCGATCTGAGGATCTTCGATCACCACGCGCACTACAAGACCGAACAGGCCGGGAGCAGTTGCGGTCCACGTCTCGTTGATTCGCACCAGCGGCTCATTGTTCCCGATTGCGCCCGCGGGAATGGTCGTGGTGACACGGCGACCGTGGGCCTCGACGCCCTGGATGGTTTCGGTTCCCAGATCCTCGATAACGGGCTTCTCTCGTGGAACGGATGGGTGCAAAACGGGCGTGCTAACTACGCCCACAGGCGCACCGGTTGCACAGGACGATCGCCCCGATCCGGGCGCCGGCATTTGGATGACAGTTGCCCGTTCGCCCGGCACACTCCAACTGGTGTTGGTTCGAGCCACCGGGTCGAAGACGGTCACCCGAGTGACCGGTGTTTGGTCGCTCAAAAGAGGCGTCGTCGTGGTCGATGTCATCCGCCGGCCTTGCGAGTCAAGGGCAACCACCTCGGTGGCTCCGTGTGTAATCGTGGTCCCGTCGGCCAGAGTTTTTACCTGGGTCGTCTTGTACTCCGCCATATACGGCAGCCGAGCCTGGTGCGCAGGATTGCCCATTTGAACGATCCGGTTCCCGGCAACCTGGCTCGAAGCCGGTAACGCCCATCCTGCCACCCCCATGAAGATCAGAAAACCGCAAATCCTCCCGCCCATCTCCTGCTCCTTCCGCGCTATTTGACGGCGCACCTATTTTGACCCTCTGGTAAGGATCATGCAAGCAAAACCGCAGGAAAAGCAGCCTGTCATCCAACTTTACAACTCGTCTAAGTCACAACGTCAGTCATGCTTCTTTACCAGGCTCTTCAGCGCGCTCACATTGCGCTCTTCGTCGCCCGGCTCGTCGACGGGCGTTTCGGCAATGAATGTGCAATGGTCGAAGCGCGGGTCGTTCAGCAAGCGCCGGAACGGCTCCAGGCCAATCATTCCCTCGCCGATGTGCTGGTGCCGGTCGAGCTTCGATCCACGTGCGGCCTTGGCGTCATTGCAGTGCCACGCGCGCACGGCCTCAAGGGTTACCGTCGCCGCGGCCTGCTTCATCGTCTCCTCATAGCCTTCGGGCGACACGATGTCGTATCCCGATACCCACGTGTGACAGGTGTCGAGACACACCGCGACTGGCGCATGATTCCTGAGCAGCGCCACCAGCTCCGCCACCTGTTCAAAATTGCCGCCGAGCGAGCATTCCGATCCTGCCGTGTTCTCAATCAGAATATGGAAGTCAGTTCCCTGCCAAGCCAAGCCGTCGATGGCGCGTTCAATCGACTCCGCGGCTAACTTCAGGCCTTCGTCGCGCGTCATTCCCTTCCATGAGCCGGGATGCAGCACCAGATACTCGGCGCCCAATGCAAGCGCGCGCTCAATCTCGCCGCGAAACGCAGTTACGCTCTTCTCTCGCACCTCCGCCGACTGGCTGCATACGTTCACCAGATAGCTGGTGTGGATCACTAACGGTCCCACATCGAGAGCGGCACGCAGCTCGCGCATGCGCTCGCACTGTTTAGGATCGATCTTCGGCGCACGCCACATACGCGGGCTCGAAGAAAAAATCTGAAAAGTGTTGGCGCCGATTTCGCGCGCCCGTTCCACGGCATTGGAAGCGCCGCCCGTGGTGCCCAGATGCACGCCGATTCTTTTGGTCGTCTTGGCCATGGCGACAGTCTACAAGGTGACTGCGCTGCCTCGCCCGTCCATACTTTGTTCTGGATACTTCGATCTCGAATCTATTAACCTTGGAATCGCAACCCCTGCGCTTTCGACAGAAGCTGCACAAAGCACCGATCGAGAAGCAAACCCCATAGGGATTAAACCCTGTTCGAAACAGGCTCCGTTGAGCTGCCGGGGAGGTCTGGCCGATGTCGCGAAAAGAGATACTGGAGCGGATCAGCGAGTTTCAAGAGCGATTTCATGTGCTCGACGGAGTTCTGGCCACGCTCTATGTCCTGACCTTCGCCCTTGAACTTTGGCGCGCGCATAGTACGGAGGCGCACGGCGCCTTCCTTGAAGCTCTGCATTGGATCTTGCTGAGCGCCGATGTCGTCGGCTCGGGACTGTTTCTTGGGATTTGGCTATTTCGCAAATTCGGATTTAAGCAGCCTTCGCGCTGTATCGAGGACAAGCATCTGCTCGAAAAGGCTGGCGAGTGGCTCTTGGCAGAGTTGGGAGATGCTTCGCCGCGCTCGGTGCACTTCTGCTCGGCTCGTGAGATCGAAGAGCTTGCGCGCATGAATCATGCGGCCTTCAAAGACAGCGCATTTGAAGTGAGAGTTGAGACCCTCAAACGTCGAAATGCAGCGTGGATCGGGCGCAATCCGCGCATCTTTATGATGATTGCCGACCCCCTCGAGGCGGCGCAGTACATCGGCTACTCGGCCATGCTGCCGTTAACGCGGGAGGGGCTGGATTTGTATCTGCTGGGCGGAATCAGGGATGCCGACCTGCCCGCAATGTTCATTGCTTCGAATAAAGCAGCAACCGCGGGCGTGATTGTCTTTGCGATCTATCTAAAGCCGGGTTATCGATTCCAACAGTCGGAGGCCTCACGTAATTACAGCATTTACTTCATGGCCTGCGTGCGGCGTCATCTTGCGCTTTTGTTTCTCCGCCCAAAGAAGAAAGCTGCGACAACCACCTATCCTCCCATTTATGTGCAAACGGAGTGGGACGCAATGAAACGGCGGCTAAAGCGCTGCGGCTTTGTCGAAACCGGGAAGAAGTCGGCGGAGGGCTTCGACTTCCTTGTCTACGAGCGGCCGTTCACAAGCGCGGTGCTGCAACAGGGGCCAACGGTAATCGAGGACCCAAGTTTGTCTGCTGGATCAGGTAACTAGCGAATAAGTCGATCCGGCCTGAATACGACGACCCAATCCCCAGAACCACCTTTTCGTGAGGAAAATAAAGTATTTGAAGAGTTTGAACACATTAATTTCCCATGAAAGTTGCACATCTAAGCCCCGAAAGTAATAGATAAACGCTTACCGACACGTCGTAGCATAACTATGCAAAGGGCCCCAATAGTACCCATCTAAGTTTCTGGTGGAAATGAAAAGGGGGCCTGACCAATGCGAGAAGATACGCATAGGGACCTAGGGGGACTTGGGGGCATGGGTTTCAAGGAGCGTATGTTCTCCGCTCCCGGCATAGCCATCGCTATTTGTTCGATTGTGCTGGGAAGTATGGTCACGCTGAGACTGGTACACGGCGTATCTGCGTGCGCCGCTAATGTACTTATCACAGCCTTTCCCAATTTATGGGAGATTGCCGGTGTTGCGGCTTTGGTGTTTACGATGGTCGTTCTCAAGACCATTGCAGACCACCGACTCAAATTAGAGAGGTACCTTCTCGAAGCCTTTCTCAAACATATTCCCGACCATGTCTATTTCAAAGACCGCAACAGCCGCTTTATACGCATCAACTCGGCGATGGCCGCGTATTTTGGCCTGGACGACCCTAAAGACGCGGTTAGCAAGACCGACGCCGACATGTTCAGCTCCGAACATGCCAGCCAGGCATTCAAGGACGAGCAGGAAATCATCTCAAGCGGTAAGGCGATTGTCGGCATCGAAGAAAAGGAAACGTGGCCAGATGGCCGCGAGAGTTGGGTTCTGACCACGAAGGTGCCCTTGAAAGACCGGTTTGACCGGGTCATTGGCACGATGGGAATATCGCACAACATCACGGAACGCAGGCAGGCCGAAGCCCGTATCCACCACCTGGCACTCCACGACGCACTCACCGGCCTCCCCAATCGCACTCTTATGGCAGAGATGCTCACGCACGCGATTGCGCAGGCGCGCCGTAATGGAACGCGTGTCGCATTACTCATGCTCGATTTGGACCATTTCAAGAACGTCAACGATACCTTTGGCCACTTCACCGGCGATCGCCTGCTTGAGGCAGTCGCGATGCGCTTGAAAAGCTGCCTTCGCGAAAGTGACATTGTGGCGCGACTCGGCGGTGACGAATTCCTGATCGGATTTCCCGAAGTGGACGACGAGCAAGGCATCGAACAAGCTGCCCAGAAGGTGCTTGCGGCACTCTCGGAACCGTATCAGATTGAAGGACACCGGCTGCAAATTGCCGCCAGCGGCGGCATTTGTCAATATCCTGTTGACGCAGAAAACGCGGAAGTGCTGCTGCAGATCGCCGACTCAGCCTTGTACGATTCGAAGAAGAAACGGCGTGGAACCTTTTCCTTCTTCACTCCCGAGCTGACGCAGGCCACGCTGCGCCGGCAGAAGTTAGAACGCGATTTACGTGACGCATGCACGCGCGGCGAGTTCGTACTGCATTTTCAGCCTCTTGTGACGATTGACTCCAAACATATCGTCGCGGTGGAAGCGCTGCTTCGCTGGCGCCATCCCGAACTCGGACCGATCTCTCCAAGCGAATTCGTGCCTTTACTTGAAGACCTGGAGTTGATGACCGATGTGGGGACATGGGTGTTGCGAACTGCTTGCCTGCAGAGTGTGGCCTGGCAGAATGAAGGTTTACCGCCCGTGCGCGTGGCAGTGAACGTGTCAGCGCAACAATTCTATCGGGCCGATCTCGTCAATACAGTGAAGATGGTTCTGCGCGAGACGGGTATGAATCCCCGGCTGCTTGAACTTGAGCTTACGGAGAGCCTGACCCTGGACGATTCGGAATCGTCCATCAGAATCATGCAGGAGCTCAAGCAAATCGGGGTGAGCCTCTCTCTGGACGACTTCGGGACTGGCTGGTCGTCCCTGTCCTATCTGAGACGCTTTCCGCTGGATCGGCTCAAGATCGACAGGTCGTTCCTGCGCGACATAGAATCGCAGCCCACTGCGGAAGCGGTGGTGAGGAGCATCATCAACCTGGGCCGCAATCTGGGCCTTTGCTGCGTTGCGGAAGGCGTAGAGACACAGGGGCAGCTTGACTATCTTCACAATCAGAAGTGCGCCGAAATGCAGGGCTTCCTATTCAGCACCGCATTGCCTCCTAAGGATTGTGCGGCGCTGATGCGTTCCGAGATACCTATTCCCGTTCCGGTCAATGCAGCATTTGGGGGACAGGCGCTTCTGGGTCAACCTTCGTAGTTGCAAACACGATCTCTGTGTCTCGCGCAAGCATGAGGCGAGGACACGCGAAATTAAAGAGACGCCGGTACACGGTCTTCGCGGCGGTCGACGGTAATACAGCAACGCTCTTCCTGGCGAAGATGAACAACAATCTGTTCTAGGTGGGCAAGACACTAGGGCATTTCACCTTCGCATAGTCCGCGGAGTTGCGATTTCTCGAAGAGGAGTCGCGGCTTGGGACCGATTCGAAGGAGAAATGCCGTAGTGCTTTGTAGGCAGACGATCGTTTCCCGAGCCGCACTTTACTGTTGCAGCTGTGCGTCTTCAAGCAGCGGGGCGAAGCGGGCTCCGTACCAGAGAATCCAGCAGGAGATGAGGAGCGAGACCAATGTCGCGCCCAGGCCAATGCGGAGATTCGAGCGGTCGCTGATGGCGCCGATGATCTGCGGCGAGAAGGTGTCGCCGAAGAAGTGAATGCAGAAAAGGTTGACTGAGATGGCCGTCGCGCGGACGGGCGAGGCAACGGCATTCACGATAGCTGTGTTCAATGGGCCCGTATTGAGGAAGAGGAAAAACTCAGCGAAAAAAAGCGATGGTACGGCCCAGGCTCGCGGACCGAAGAAGAGCATCATCCCGCAGGGCAGCGTGAGTGCAACGCTCCATGCCGAAAGCAGGTAAAGGGCGCGATGGTTCCTCTTGAGCCAGACCTGCGCGATCCATCCACCGACGAGAGTTCCGAGAATGCCATCGACCACTGTGCTGGCGCCGACCGTCAGGCTGGCGGTGCCGAGCGACATTCCCGCAGAGCGTCGCAGGAATTCCGGCATCCACCATGAGATTCCGCCCATGGCGAAGGTAAGAGCGGCAAGGCCCAGGGTCGCGGTCAAAAAAGCCGGGTTGGTAAAGATACCCTTCACCGTATTGCGATTGAGGCTGTGACGGATGCGATCGGAAGCGCCTCGCTGCGGCTCGCGGCCGATCCATGCGTAGAGAGCCGCGACGAGAAATCCGGGCAGCGCGCAAACGAAGAATGGCGTTCTCCATCCCCAGTGCGAACCGATCTGTCCTCCGGCCAGATAGCCGAGTGCCGCGCCTACCGGGATCGCGACGTAAAAGATGGAAAGCACGCGGTTGCGCTCGCGCTCGGCATAAAAATCGGCGATCACTGCGGGAGCAAAGATGCCGAAGGTGGCTTCGCCAATGCCGACCAGCGCCTGGCGAAAATACAGAGTGGTGTAGCTGTGAATCCAGATTGCAGCTAGTGTTGCCAGACTCCAGAGCGTTGCGCCGGCGATAATGAGCGGCTTACGCCGAAAACGGTCGCCGAGCCAGCCCGTAAGCGGCGCCGCCAACATGTAAAAGACGAAGAATGCCGTGCCCAATGCCCCCATCTGCTGGTCGGTGACATGGAACTCGTGCTGGATGGGCTGCACTTCGCCAGCGAGAATGTAGCGATCGATGTAGTTGAGCAGGTTGAGGGCAAGCAGCAGCGCTACCGTTGCAACGGCGGGATGGAGGCGTTTGCTGGTGAGCGTTGGCAAGCGGGTCTCTTTCAGGGGAAGAGATCGGGACGAATCAGGAATATCACACAGAGCGTGCCTTCGCCCTCCCTGTCGCGAACGCCCTGAACTTTGTCCGCGGCCAGCGTGCTTCAACCGTTGTCCCGATGCCGCCGCGGGGACGAAATTCGCCTTTCACTACGGCCCACACCGGATCGCAGGCCTTCACCACGTCCTCGAGAACCTGGTTGACGATATTCTCCTGAAAGATGCCCAGATTGCGGTAACAGAACAGATATTCTTTGAGCGATTTGAGCTCGAGGCAATGCTCGCGCGGCATGTACCGGATGGTGAGCGTGCCGAAGTCGGGCAGACCGGTCTTGGGGCAGACCGAGGTCAGCTCGGGATCGTCGATCTGGATCTCGTAGCCGGGAAACTGGTTCTGCCAGGTTTCGATGGGGGGGAATTTGAAATCGAGCCCGGCTTTGGCATGCTCATCGGTGTAGCGCATGGCGGACATGCGTCTATTTTAGCGGGGTGAATCGACGCGGAAAGCGATTAAGTTTGATCCGCGGCAGGCCCGCAGCGCCGGCACGGGGCTGGCTCCGCTCGCCACGCCAAACACGACCAGCTCCGTCGCTTTTCAGCGGTCTTATATACTGACCTTGGTTAAGGGCAATGGCTGAAGCAAGAACGCAAACGAGCCGCGCGTGGCTTTGGATCGGCGCGGCCGTTCTCCTGATGGCGGTGTTTCTGGCGGCAAAGTCCCTTCTGCGGGACCGAATGCCGGTGCGCGTGGCGGCGATCGAGCGCGAGATGCTGCAGAATACCGTCAGCACCAATGGCCGCGTCGAGCCTATTACGAATTACCAGTTCTATAGTCCGCTTGCGACGACGGTGAAGGCCGTCTATGCGCAGGAGGGCGAACTGGTGCCCAAGGGCAAACTCATTCTGCAGTTGGACGACGTTGCCGCGCGGGCGCAGGTGGCTGCGGCGGAGAGCGGAGTGCAGACGGCGCAGACCGCGCTCGATGCGGCGATGCACAACGGTACGCAGGCCGAACAACAGACATCGGCCGCAGAGGTGGAGCAGGACCGGCTGGCGCGCGACCAGACGAAGCACGATCTGGACGCGTTGACCAAATTGGCTGCCACGGGAGCCGCCTCTGCGGGTGAAGTCGCGGCCGCGCAAGAACGGTTCGCAACGGCGCAGGCAAATCTGAATGCGGCGGAAAAGAGCGCGCGGCACCGCTACTCGCCCGACGAGATTGCACGCGCCAGGGCCGCGCTGAACGATGCCGAAGCGGCTCTCGCCGCGGCGCAGCATGTCGAGGCACAGACTTCAATCTACGCGCCGATTGCGGGAACCATCTACACCCTGGACGCGGCGCCTTCCGAGTACACTGAGCCCGGCAAACTGCTGGTCGAGATCGCCGATCTGCATCAGGAGCGCGTGCGCGCGTACTTCGACGAACCGGAGTTAGGACGGCTGGCTCTCGGACAGTCGGTTTCCATTCACTGGGAGGCGAAGCCCGGCCAAGAGTGGCACGGCCACATCGTGCGGCTTCCGGTTACGGTGGTCACCTACACCACGCGCAACGTAGGCGAAGTGCTGGTAAATCTGGATGGCGCCGATGACGGCCTGCTGCCCGACACCAATGTAACCGTCACGGTGACCACATCCAGCGAGCCCAATGCCCTGAGCATGCCGCGCGACGCGCTGCACGAGCAGAATGGAAGATATTACGTTTACAAAGTTGTCGGCAGCGAACTGAAGCGCGTCGATGTGACCATCGGCTCGCCAAACCTCACGCAGGTGCCGATTCTTTCGGGGCTCGCCGAGAGCGACGTGGTGGCAACCGGAACTCTCGACGGGCAACCCCTGCAGGCTGGTGTTCCGATCAAGGAAGTCCGGTGAGGCAAAATCGCGTGAGGCGCATTGCACGAGCGGTTACGTGGGCAGCGGTGTCCCTCGGGATAGCTGCCGGTGGACTTTGCGCGCAGATTCCCGCAGCCACGCTGACCCAGGCCAACGATGCGCTCGAGGCGGGCCAGGCCGACAGGGTGCTGGCATTGCTCGCGCCCTTGCCAACGCAAGGCCCGGGCGCTGCCGATGCTCAAAACCTGCTCTGCCGCGTGCGTCTGGCGCTGAAGCAGTGGGGCACGGCAGCAACGGCTTGCCAGCTTGCGGTCGAGCTCGAGGGACAGAATTCCAGCTACCACCTGTGGCTGGGCCGCGCACTCGGCGAACAGGCCGGCCGCGCCACGTTCATCTCGGCGTTTATGCTGGGCAGGCGCGTGCTGAGCGAATTCCAGCAGGCCGTTCAGCTCGATCCGCGCAATGCCGGAGCCCTTTCCGACCTGGGTGAGTTCTATCGCGAGGCGCCCGTGATTGTTGGCGGCGGTTTGGATAGGGCAGACGCGATGGCCACGCAACTCGACAAGGTGAATCCGGCCAAGGCCTACGAGCTTCGCGGAAACATCGCGGTCTCACGCAAGGATTATGGCACCGCCGAGAGAGACTATAAGCAGGCGATCGCTGTTAGCCCGCACCCTGCGGAGCAGTGGACGCGCTTGGCGCACTTCTATCAGAGCCGGCAGCGATGGAACGATGTGGATGCGGCCATCCACGCTTGCTTTGCGGCGGCCGGGCACGACAAGGACTCCGGCGTGGGGCTCTACGACGGCGCGGGCATTTTGATTGAGACCAATCGCGACCCCGGGCTGGCCGCAAAGATGCTGGAAGATTATCTTGCGAATTGTCCGAAGAGTGAGGAGGCGCCGGCGTTCATCGCGCATGTGCGGCTGGGCCTGCTGATGCAACAAATGGGCGATTCAGCCGGTGCTCGGCAGCAGTTTGCCGCGGCATCCGCAATGGCCAGCCAGTATCGGCCGGCACAAGAACAGGCTTCGAAGCCATAGGATTGCGAACAGTGGAGCGAGCATCGAGCGTGAGAACCGCGCGGATTTGGCCGAGTGCCAGGCTGCTGGCGCTGGCAGCCGGCGTTCTTGCCGCTCATGCCATGGCCCGGGGGCAGGTATCGCTCACGACGGTTGTGGACCTGGCGCAGAAGAATAGCACGACAGTGCAACTAGCCCAGGCCGACATCAACAAGGCGGTGGCGCAACTCGAACAGAGCCATGACGCCTTCATTCCCTCGCTCTCGTTCGGATCGGGCCTGCCCGCGTTCCGCGAGGTCGGCTTCACCGGCTCGTTGCCGACCATCTGGGATAGCTCCATCCAATCGCTCGTCTTCTCCATGCCGCAGATCCAGTACATCCGCGCGGCGCGGGCCGGCCTCGTGTCGTCGCAACTGGCACTCAAAGATGCGCGTGAACAGGCAGCGCTCGATGCCTCCACGACCTATATCGAGCTGGACACGGTGAACCGCGAGCTCGCAACCGAGCACCAGCAGGGGCAGGATGCCGAGCGGCTGGTGGAGATCGAGCAGCAGCGCACGGAGGCGGGCGTCGATCCGCTGACCGCGCTGTTGCAGGCGCAACTGACGGCTGCGCAACTCAAGCTCGCCCGGCTGCATCTCGAAACCCGCGCCGCAACTCTCTCCAGGCAACTGGCGTCGCTCACCGGATTGCCGGTTGGGACAATCGCGCCCGATCACGCAAGCATTCCCGAAATTCCGGCGGTGACCGGCGATCGCACCGCAATGCCCACGCCCGGCGTTGAAGCTGCGCAGGCTGCGGCGCTCTCAAGAGAACGCATCGCGCGAGGCGACAAGGAGCACCTTTGGCTGCTTCCCGAAGTCGGCTTCGGTTTGCAATACAACCGCAATACCACACTTCTCAACAGCATCGGCAATTACTTTGTCGATACCAATAAGACCCTTCCCGCCAACAACTTCAGCAGCGGCTTTTCCATCCGGATTCCGATCGTCGACTTCGGCCTTCATGCCAAATTGCGTCAGTCGGCAGCGGAGGCCTTGCGCGCGCGGGTTGAAGCCGAGCAGGCGCAGCAGCAGAACGACTTGCAGATCGCCGAACTGAGCGCGAATCTCCGTGAGCTGGATGCACAGGCCGAAGTTGCCAACCTCAAGCAACAGATTGCCGACGAATCCCTGAAAGCCATAGAGGCGCAACTCGAATCCGGCAACGGCGCCAGCAGCGGCCCAAACGCGCAGCCACAGCCCTCTCCCACGGCCGACGAGCAGGCGCGCATTGACGAGCAGCAGAAGTCGCTCGATGCGCTGGACGCAGGGCTCGATTTAAGCAAGGCACGGCTGAACCTGCTGCGCGTGCTAGGCCATATGCAGGACTGGCTCGACGAGCTGCATGCCAAGCCGTAAAAACAGGAATCCAAGTATCAAACCCCGCAGGCCGAGTGCAGAATGCCGCGCAGCGGAGAAGATGCACATGATTCCAAGGCAGTTAGTGGTAGTGATCAGCCGTTTCGCTGCCCCAAACGGATTGGCCGCAATTCCATCGAATCCATCAGCGCGAATGGTAGAATTAAATGGATGGCTATGCCTCTGAAAACAATCTTCCTCAACCCTCCTTCGTTTGAGAACTTCGACGGCGGCGCCAGTTCACGCTGGCCGGCAACGCGCGAGATCGAGTCCTACTGGTATCCGGTCTGGCTCACCTATCCGGCCGGACTGCTTGAGGGCTCGCGTCTGCTCGATGCCCCGCCGCACCACGTCTCCGCCGAGGAGACGATCAAGATTTGCAAGGACTATGAGTTCCTTGTGCTCTTCACTTCCACGGTTGGTTGGGAAGGCGACCAGCGTCTGGCCGAAGCCATCAAGGCGGCGAATCCAGCGCTGCGCATCGCGTTTGTGGGGCCGCCGGTGACCACCGATCCGGACCGCGCGTTGAACGAGTGCTCGGTGCTCGACTTCATCTGCCGTCGCGAGTTCGATTACTCCGTCGTGGAGTTCGCCAAAGGCAAGCCACTCAGCGAGATTCTCGGCATCAGCTACAAGAAAGACGGCAAAATAGTTCACAACCCCGACCGTCCGCAGATAGAGGACCTGGACGCGATGCCGTGGGCCACGAAGATTTATAAGCGCGACCTCGACGTGACACGCTACAACGTGCCCTTCCTTCTGCACCCGTATATCGCGCTCTACTCCACGCGCGGCTGCCCCGCGCAGTGTACCTTCTGCCTCTGGCCGCAGACGTTGAGCGGCCACGCATGGCGCAAGCGGTCATCGGACGACGTGGCAGCGGAGATGAAATGGGCCAAGGAGAACTTTCCCGAAGTGAAGGAGTTCTTCTTCGACGACGACACGTTCAACATCCAGAAGGTGCGCACCATCGAGCTTTGCGAAAAGCTGAAGCCGGTGGGCATTACCTGGAGCTGCACATCGCGCGTGACCACGGACTATGACACCCTGAAGGCCATGCGCGAAGCCGGCTGCCGGCTCTTAATCGTCGGCTTCGAGTCGGGCGATCCGCAGATTCTCAAGAACATCAAGAAGGGCGCCACGGTGGAGCGGGCTCGCGACTTTGCGCGCGACTGCCACTCCCTCGGCCTCACCATTCACGGCGATTTCATTCTCGGCCTACCCGGCGAAACCAAAGAATCGATCCGCAACACCATCAACTTTGCCAAGACGCTCGACTGCGAAACCATTCAGGTATCGATCGCGCACGCCTACCCCGGCACGGAGTTCTACGACTACGCGGCCAAGAACGGGTTCATCACCAACGAGAAGATGGAAGACGGCGGCGGCCATCAGATGGCGCACATCGAATATCCCGGCCTGCCCACCGACTACGTGATGGAAATGGTGCACCGCTTCTACGACGAATACTACTTCCGGCCCAAGGCCGCGGCGCGCGTGATCTGGAAGGCCATTGTGAATCGCGACCTGCCCCGGCTTTATGTTGAAGCCAAGTCGTTTCTGAAGCTGCGCGCGCAGCGCAATAAAATGGTGAAGGAAGCGCGCAGTCAGCAGGCTCGTACCTCGGCAGCCGCCGGCGCCGGCGCGTAACCGTCATCGAATTTCATCCATCGAGGGCGGCGCACTTGGAGCCGTCCTCTTTTTCTTTGTGTCTTTTTTGCTGGCTCCAATATCACATCTGAACGATGCCTCATCACTCGCTATCGCCGCGCCAATACCTGATTTTGGGCCTGGTGGCTGTCTGCACGCCGCTCGGCGACAGTTGCCTTAAACGCGGCATGGCCGCAATGCCGCCGATTTCGCTTGCGCATCCCGGCGCACTCATTGCCGCCGTCTTCACGCCGTGGATCGCGCTCGGCATTGCGCTGCTTACCGGCTATTTCGCCGCCTATCTCACAGCCCTCTCCTGGGCCGATCTCACCTTCGTTGTGCCGGCCACGGGCTTCGGCTACGTGATTATGGTGTTCCTCTCTCGCTTTTGGCTGCATGAGACAATCTCGGTCTGGCGCTGGGCTGGCATCCTGCTCATCACGCTTGGCGTCGGATTTGTCGCGCGAGGGCCTTCCCTCACCCAGCATCCTGACCCCGAGGAGAGCGATGCGCACACGCCAGAAGACCAGAAGGTTGAAGCGCGATGACGACCTCCCTGCCCTCCGCACTGCCGTCCTCGGCCGTCAATCCGTGGTTTGCCGCGGCCATGATCGCCGCGGTGGTATTGACATCGACGACCGGTGAAGTGCTGACCGCCGCGGCCATGAAATCGATCGGCGATCTGGATGCGATTCGCGCGCATTCCGGCCTGAAAGGCGCGATCCGCGCCGTCGTCACCTGCCCGTTGTTCTTCGCGGGAGTATTTTTCCTGGCCTTGGCCTTCTTTTCACTGCTCTTCACGCTCAATCACCTGAACCTGAGCCTTGCAGGCCCAGCTACGGCCTCGCTCACGCTGGTCACCAACGCGATCGCCGGGAAGATTTTTCTGAAAGAGAATGTCGATCGGCGCAGGTGGGCGTCCGCGGTACTGGTTTGCGTTGGCGTCTATTTGCTCGCGCACTGAAACGGTAGCCTATGGATGAACAAGAGAGATCATCTCAGTTGAGTCAGCTTCAACAGGGCAGGACGGACCTTTTGCGCGCATTGCAAGGAGTGACGGAGGAAATGGCGGCGCGTTCTCCCGCTCCGCAGCGCTGGTCCATTTTGCAATGCGTGGAGCACTTGGCTATAAGCGAAGAATATCTCCTGACTCAAACGTTGGCGGCATGGGCTGTTGACGCGCCGAAGGTCAATGAGAAACGTGAGGGAGCAATTGCAGAGCGTGGCCC
>JBAWFY010000219.1:0-3501 GCA_049592335.1 Occallatibacter sp. | reverse complement strand
GATCTGCGCAAGGTCGTTCACGCCCGTGGGGAAAATGGGAACCTTGGTGACTGCCAACGAATCGATTTGTGAAAGAGCTTCGGCGGCAGCGCTGCGGCGCTGTGAATCTGCGTCGAGGATGGCTACGCGCAGTGTCACGCTCTCGGAAGCACCGGCAACCCCGCGATCGGTGGCCATGGCGCCTCAGTTACTCCAGGAGTTCATCATATTCCAAAGAATCCGTCGCTGATGCGCGGGCACAGCAAAGCCTCGATGTTCCGGTCCTTTAGGGAACAGCGCGTCAAAACGGGCATGAGCAAAGGGGAGGCGCAGCGTTACAATCTCGCGCCTCTTATTTCCGTATGCCCCAGGATCGTATGCTCCAGGAAACTCGATGGCAGACGCCCGGCAGACTCCAAGGTGCAAGCGGGTTTGAACGAGGGCGCGGGTCTGATGGCGCAAGAAGGCTGCCCGTGCCAGAGGCACTCGAGAGCTGCCTTTCTATAGCCGCACGAGCCGCGAGGATGGTCCGTTGCGCGCTTCAGACGGTGAACGACCTCCGGCCCTATTCGGCGAGGGCGAAGTTGATGGTGACCGTTACCACCGAGTCGCCGTCCCCGGCCACGTACTTCCACTGACGGACGGCATCCTCGGCCGCGGCTGAGAGCATGTGGTTGCCGCTCACGGGTTTCACGTCCTTGACTTTGCCCTGGGCATCGACGGTGACCTGAAGCTCGACCTCGCCGGCGATATGCATGCGCTTGGCGATTTCCGGATACACGGGCGACACGCGCGATTTGACCGCGCGAGTATCTCCTCCGTGGACAGGCAGCGCCAGCGCCACGATCGCTGCGAACGCAGCTGTCCGCAGAACCTGCGATGCAATTCTCCACTTTGCGCAGCCATTTTCTGCAAGATGAATTGTGTGCATGGAGCTCTCCCCGATCTGAACAAATACGCTGTATGTATCGGCGCGCGAGGCCGCGATCATGAACGAATTCCCGGCACTCGGTTACGAAAGGAATGGGAAATTCAGGGACGGAAGGCAGGTGTTTGAACGGCCTTGCAGCAGTCCGGTGAATGGTTACGAAAGAGGTGGCGGCGGAGTTGCTGAAGGACTAATGGGCACAGGGCAGCCGCACCGTCGATTTGCCTCTGCAAATCGGAAATCCTGTCAGGTTATCGGCAGAAACCCTGCGAACGTGAGGGAGCTCTGAAAAATTGATTACGAAAGAGGCGCGCTGGAGTTGCTGAAGGGCTAATGGGCTGAGGGACTGCCGGGATGGCTGGCACGCGCCTGGGCCACCGCAGCAAAAGTGAGGTCGCTGGCGCTGCTTAAGTGCTCTGCGCGCCAGGCTTCGAACAGACGCCCGTAGCTGAGTGTCACGTACTGGGCGGGATCGACGCTGAGCCGGGCCGCGGCGCGATCGATCCATGCCGGAGAGCCCTCAAGTTCGGCATAGTTGCCAATGGGTGTCTCGTCGACAACGCAATGTCCTTCGCCGTCAGTCCACTCTGCGCGCCACTTTTCATATCGGAATGCGGAAACGAATCCGAGACTAAGAAAAAAATCGGCGAGCGCTTCGCCATGGGCGATTTCCGTTTCGGTTTCAATGCGGTGCTTGTGACGGTCCTCTCCGGGGCCGGAGCGAGGCAGCCGCTTGTGCGTCAGCGTCCAGCGGCTATCGTAGCTGCGGATACGCAGAATCTCGGTGCGCGCGCGCAACTGCCGGTCCGGGGTGTCGTAAAGCACATTGCTTTCGAAGGTGCGCGGCGTTCGGCAGCGGAATCCGGCCGATTCGAGCTTTCGTGCGAGCGCGTCTAGGTCGTCGACGCGAAATTTGATCTCGGTTTCGATGGCCATGGTCCGCTCCGGAACGAGTATACCGGCTCATGACGCGGTCGGGCGGCCGAGCAGCGACAATAAATGTGTGAAGACCCTGCGCCTGAAAGTGGATCCGGAGCACCTGCAAACCGGTGCGGCCTCCGAAGCTCTCGACCGCGCCGCCACGATTCTGCGTAGCGGCGGCCTGGTGGCGCTGCCCACGGAAACCGTCTACGGTTTAGGCGCCAACGCGCTTGATCGCGCCGCCGTCGAACGTATCTTTGCCGCAAAATCCCGGCCTGCGTGGGATCCGATCATTGTGCACGTTGCCTCGTTGGAAATGCTCGATGGGCTGGTACAGAGAGTGCCCACGGCAGCCCAGCGGCTGATGGAGCATTTTTGGCCTGGCCCGCTTACGATGCTCTTGGCCCGCACTTCAGCCGTGCCCGATTGCGTGACTGCGGGCCGGCCGCTGGTGGGCGTGCGCATGCCTTCACATCCCGTCGCGCTAGAGCTGATCCGTCGCGCCGGTGTCCCCGTGGCTGCACCCAGCGCCTACCGCTTCGGACATATCAGCCCCACCACGGCCGCGCACGTTCTTGACGATCTCGATGGACGTATCGACGCAGTTCTCGATGCGGGCTCGACTTCGCGCGGAGTCGAATCCACGGTGCTCGATCCAGCGCCTACTCCGATGATGATCTACCGTCCGGGCGCAGTCACCGAAGAGCAGATTCGTGAGATCGCGGGACCGGTCGAGATTTATCGGAGTACAGAGCCGCTCAAAGATGCTCCGGCTGAAGCGCTGCCTTCGCCGGGCGTTGGCTTGCGGCACTACGCGCCGCGAGCGCGGCTCGTGCTGGTTGAAACGGCCATCGCAGCGCCCAGTGTACAAGCGTCTCTGGCCGCGATTGAAACGGGCCTTGAGAAAGCCGCGCGTAATGAATCTCACGAGCGCATGGGCGTGATGCTGCCCGATGGAGTCACGGCGCCGATAGGAATCGGGCAGGAGCGTGTTTTTCGCTGGGGGCAGTGGAGCGTTCCGGAGGAGCTTGCGCAGCGGCTCTACGCCGGCCTTCGCGCGCTCGATGCCGCGGGATGTACGGTGATTCTGTGTCCCTTGCCGCCGGCAGAGGGAATCGGCGCGGCCCTTCGCGACCGCCTGCGCAAGGCCGCGCGGTGACGCTTGCCTCGCAAACGATAAACTAGATACAGGAATCTTCCCGCCGGACCGACGCTTTGCATTCTCTCCTCGCCCATCTCAATCCCGAACAACGCGCGGCAGTTGAGGCGCCGGAGGGTCCGCTGCTGATCCTGGCTGGTGCAGGCTCGGGCAAGACGCGCGTGATTACGCACCGCATCGCGTGGCTGATTCAGGAGCGGAACATTGCGCCCGATGCCATCCTCGCCGTGACCTTTACCAACAAAGCTGCCAGCGAAATGGCCGAGCGCGTGAATCGACTGCTGGGCCACGCCTCGCTCTCGAAGCCGCTCATCGCGACGTTTCATTCATTGTGTGTGCGCATTCTGCGCCGAGACGTCGAAGTGCTAAAAATCAACGGCCAGGGGCTGACCCGAGCCTTCACGATCTTCGATGAGAACGATCAGCAAGGGATTGTGAAGCAGATCATGAAGCGCATGGGGTTGGACACCAAGCAGCTGACTCCGCGAACGGTTTTGGGCCGCATCTCGTGGGC
>JBAWFY010000218.1:0-1955 GCA_049592335.1 Occallatibacter sp. | reverse complement strand
GTTGCGGGAGATGTGGCGCGTAGTAGGTGGTGGCGGCCGCAGTCGAGAGGCTCGGGCCGCCGAAGTGGCAGCCGCGGCAGAGGCGGAGCGCAAGACGCTGGCTCTGCCCGCGATTCTGAGCCCGGTGCAGTTTCCCGGGCGGCACCTGCCGAAGCCGACGCCAGTGAATCTGCGGCGGTTTGCCGAAGTACCTCTGGTGCGGCGGGCGATCAATGTGATCAAGGATCGCATTGCAGCCATGGACTGGCAGGTGCGGTTGCGGCGCGGCGTCGATCCGGCGGAAGTGGCCTTTTTGCCGCGCAAGCTGAAGGCGCTCCGGCGCATGCTCGAGGAACCAAACCCATCGGACAGCTTTCGCACGCTGATGGAGCAGGCGATCGAGGATGCGCTGACCGGTGGCTTCGGGACCATTGAGATGGAACCGACCGGCGATCCGGAGCGGCCGGCGATGCTGTGGCCTGTGGACGGCGCGTCGATCCGCATCAACGCCAAATGGAACGGCGAGGAAGATGTGCCGCGCTATGCACAGGCCATGCCGGGACAACTGGAATCGAGCGCTGTCGATCTGCTGGACAGCCAGTTGATGTATATCCGCATGAACCCGCGCAGCTTTACGCCGTTTGGACTGGGGCCGCTGGAAGTGGCGTTTGAGACGGTGAACCAGTTTTTGAGCGCGCATCGCTTTGCCGGAAAACTGGCGGCGAACGCCGTGGCTCAGTATGCGCTGTGGCTGAACGAGGCCACGCCGGCGCAGCACGAGCGGCTGATCCACTGGTGGCAGGACGAGATCGAGGGCACGGGGCGCGTGCCGTTGATTTCGACCGAGCAGAAGCCCGAGGTATTGAGATTCGCGCAGGGCACGGATGCCGATCTGCGGCTGGCGTGGCAGGAGTTCCTGATTCGCATGGTAGCCAACGCGTTTGGCCTGCCGCCGCTGATGCTGGGCTTAGAGGCCGATGTGAATCAATCGACAGCCTCGGAGATGGCCGACGAGGCGTTTCGTGGAGCCATCTCGCCCTTGGCTCTTTTGCTGGCGCAGCACATTACGCGGGATTTGTTCTCGAAGTGCATCGGCTGGGAAGAGTTCGAGTTCGCCTTCAACGAGTTGAGTGCGCGCGACGAGATGACAGAACTGCAGGTGCAGGTGCAACTCTTGCAGGCCGGCGTGCTGACGGTGAACGAGGTGCGGGCCATGCGGGGGCTGGCGCCGATGGAAGCGGCAGGGAATGAAGGACTAGGGACTAAGGACTAAGGAGCAAGGGACTGGCTTTCAGCTCTCAGCTTCGGTGCGCGGCTATTTGCTTTCTCCGGCCCCAGCGAGCCGGAAGAAACATGTGAAGTCAAAAGACACGTTTGCACGATCGAACTGAAAGCTGACAGCTGATGGCTGGGAGCTGTTTTCTACGGAGCGGAGCGACGATGCGACTGGAAGCGATGGCGGTGGAGATTCCTCACGTGGACAAGCACCCGAACCGGGTGCCGTTCGAGGGCGTGTTGACGGTGGTGAACGCGGCCAGCGACAAGGCGCCGGCCGGGGCGCGCGGGCACCGCGTGATGCTGACGAAAGAAGCTGCGGAGAAGGCGCTGCCCTCACTCCTCGGCATGGCTGTGGATTACCGGCCCGGATGGGACGGGCACGACGCGCGGCGCAAGATCGGCCTGCTGACTGAGGCGAGTGTTGTCGGGCAGCGGCTGGTGGTGCGCGGG
This sequence comes from Occallatibacter sp., assembly GCA_049592335.1. Lineage (GTDB taxonomy): Bacteria > Acidobacteriota > Terriglobia > Terriglobales > Acidobacteriaceae > Telmatobacter. The sequence goes on along the minus strand of JBAWFY010000218.1, from coordinate 248 downwards.
TATCTCTATGCGCGCGACTTTCCCGAGATAGCAGCGGCAATCGAGGCGCAAGCTCCACAGGCATTGGGCATGAGCTACGAGTTGGCCGATGCGCGCGTCGAGGATATGAGGGCCGACGTATGGAAGCTGACACGCGTGACCTTTACCGGCGCGGCGATTCTGCTGCGCGACAAGGCGGCTTATCGAGCCACCAGTTTTCGCATGGCGAGTTAGCAAGTTAACAAGTTGGCGAAAAGGCTCCGCATCGC
>JBAWFY010000217.1:0-15505 GCA_049592335.1 Occallatibacter sp. | reverse complement strand
TCACCCTGCGGATTGATCCATGCGATCGGCTCGACGTCGACCATGCCCGGATCCATTTGGTGTTTGCCGCTGATGCCGCCGCCCATAACCGAGTCGTCGTGCGCAACGCCAACGATCATCGTTCCCTGTTGATGGATGGATGGTCCCGGAATCGAAGATTGCGAAACCAGCAGCCCGGGTAAAAAGCAGAGTAGACCGAAGGACAGCTTTCTCAGGGCTCCACGCGCGGTTTGGCGTAGTGGGGACATGCGGCAATCTTATCAGCGCTTCATCGCTGGGGTCCGCGATAATGAGGAATGGAGTCTCGCGCGTGAAATCGGGATTTGTCGCCATTCTCGGACGCCCCAACGTGGGCAAAAGCACCCTGCTCAACGCCCTCACTGGCGAAAAAATCGCCATTGTTACGGCCAAGCCGCAGACCACGCGCAACCGCATCGTGGGTGTGCTGGAGGTGTCCGCGGAGCGCCGAGGTCAGCGACAAGGTGCGCAGGCGGCCGCGCAGATTGTCTTTGTCGATACGCCCGGCGTGCACAGGCCCGCCTCGCAGCTCGACCGGCGCATGTTGCAGGAAGTTCACGAGGCCCTCGAATCCCGCGACCTGGTGCTCGTCCTGATGGACGTCACGCGAAAGATCTACCTCACCGATTCAACAGGCCCAAAAGATAAAATCGCCCCCGGCGCCGATTCTGAGACCTTGGAGGCCAACAAAGCTCTCCCAACGCGGGTCGAATCAAAGCGTAAAAACCCTTCCTCAAACAATGAGGACGAATTTCTCTTTTCATTGATCCACAAGCTCGACTGCCCGGCATTTCTAGTGCTCACAAAGATCGACCTCATCCGCAAGGACCAGCTGCTGCCGCTCATCGAATCGCTCATGAAGCAACACAACTTTGCCGAGGTGATCCCGGTGAGCGCGCGCAAACGCGACGGACTCGACGTGCTGGTGCGCAAGATCGTCGATGTGCTGCCCAAGGGCGAACGCTACTTTCCGAAAGACCAGTACACCGATCAGCCTGTCCGTTTCATGGTCGCAGAGTTGATCCGCGAGAGCATCCTCATCGAGACCGGCGAGGAGGTTCCGTACGCGTCGGCCGTGGTCATTGAGCGCTTTGAGGAACCGGAAGGACAGCCGAGACCGGGGAAGAGGCCGCTTACGAGAATCAATGCCGCGATCTACTGCGAGCGCGACGGACAGAAGGCGATTCTGATCGGCAAGCAGGGATCGAAGCTGAAAGCCATCGGTACAGGCGCACGGCGCAAAATCGAATCGCTGCTGGGCACGCAAGTCTATCTCGAGCTGCATGTGATCGTGGAGCCCGGCTGGCGCGAATCGGGAGCCTTCATCGAGTCGCTCGACTGGCGCAACCAACTGGAAAATCTGGCTACCAAGCAATCCGGTGAAGACGACACGCAAGAAGAAGATAAGTGAGCTGGGATCGGCTTACGACCGTGGCCGTCAGCGAACGACTCTGAATGGACCGCTAGCCGGCGCGGGCGCACCGTCATCGGAGTCGAAGCCCAGATGCAGTTTGGCAGCATCGGACATGCGGCTTTTATCCCACGGCGGATCGAAGACCACTTCGACTTTGACTTCGCGCACCTCAGGTAGCGCGGCAAGCTTGCGTTCGACCTCCGCTTTAATTACGTCGGACATGGCGCAGCCGGGAGCGGTAAGCGTCATGCGCACGTCGATTCGCTTGCCACCGGCGACATCGGCAACCGCGGCCGCATAAATCAAGCCCAGATCGACAATATTGACTGGAATCTCCGGATCGCGAACCGTCTTCAACGCTTTCCAGATCATCTCTTCGCGGAAAGCCTCGGAAGTGGTTGCGATTTGCGGGTTGGAAGGAAGATCTGCTGCCACGGGATGTCCTTGCTATTCGGTTGAGACCGGGTCGTGCTTGCCTTCAAGCGCCGATTGCAACGTGTGCCAGGCCAGCGTGGCGCACTTCACGCGCGCAGGAAACTTCGAGACGCCCCCGAACACAGCCATCTTGCCAAGATCTTCTGCCTTGGATGTTTCGTCCCTGCCAGTGACAAGATCATGAAACTGCTCGAAGAGCTTGGCCGCTTCGGCTTTGGTCTTGCCCTTCACCATCTGCGTCATCATCGAGGCCGAGGCGCGCGAGATCGCGCATCCCGATCCCTGAAATCCAATCTCCTTGATGGCGTCTCCATCCATATCGATGTAGACCGTGCAGCGGTCGCCGCACAGCGGATTGTAGCCCTCGGCTTCGCGATTCGCAGATGCGGGGCGGCGAAAATTCCGCGGCGCTTTGCTATGTTCGAGAATTACTTCCTGATACAGATCGCCCAGTTCTGACGTCACGCAAACACCTCGTGCGCCTTGCGAATTCCTTCGACCAGCGCATCCACGTCCTCGCGCGTGTTGTACACGGCAAACGACGCCCGCGCGGTGGCCGGAATTCCGAAGAACTCCATCACCGGCTGTGCGCAATGGTGACCCGTGCGAATAGCAATGCCTTCGCGGTCGAGAATCGTGCCCAGATCGTGCGGATGCACGCCCTCCATCACGAAGGAGAGCGCGCCGGCGCGTTCCCGCGCGGTCCCGATCAGCCGCACGCCGGGCAGCGCGCCGACTCTTTCCGTAGCGTAGGCCAGAAGATCGTGCTCGTGCGCTGCGATGTTGTCCATCCCGAGATTGCCGATGTACTCGAGCGCCACGCCCAGCGCGATGGCGCCGGCAATATCGGGCGTGCCGGCTTCGAACTTGAAGGGCAGATCGTTGTACGTCGTCTTCTCGAAGGTGACTGAGCGGATCATATCGCCGCCGCCCTGGTAAGGCGGCATGGCCTCAAGCAGGGCGCGCTTTCCGTAGAGCACGCCAATACCGGTGGGCCCGTAAACTTTGTGCCCGCTGAAAGCATAAAAGTCGCAATCAAGCGCCTGCACGTCGACAGTGAAATGCGGCACGGCCTGCGCGCCGTCTACGAGTACAGGGACGCCTTGGGAGTGCGCGAGTTCGATCATTTCGCGCAGCGGCGTCACAGTGCCAAGGGCGTTCGAAACCTGCGTAACGGCGACGAGCTTGGTCCGCGGGCCGATCAGCTTCGCAAATTCGTCGAGTCTCAGCTCGCCGCGGCTGTCAATGGGCGCAACGCGGAGATACGCGCCTTTTTCCTCGCACAGAATCTGCCACGGCACGATGTTCGAGTGGTGCTCCATGGCCGTGATGAGGATTTCGTCGCCCGCGCCCACGTGCGTGCGACCGTAGCTCTGCGCCACCAGGTTGATGGCTTCGGTCGCGCCGCGGACGAAGACGATTTCGCGCGTGCTCGCAGCGTTCAGAAAACGCCGCACAGTTTCGCGTGCCGCGTCGTGCGCCTCCGTAGCGCGTACGCTGAGCGTGTGCACGCCGCGATGAATGTTGGCATTGAGGTGCTCGTAGTAGTGCACGATCGCGTCGATCACCGCGCGCGGCTTTTGCGAGGTGGCCGCGTTGTCAAGATAGACCAGCGGCTTGCCGTGAATACGCTCGGCGAGAATGGGAAAATCCGCGCGAATCTTCGCGAGGTCGAGCTCCGAGATCCTTTGGCTGGGCAGCGGCTCGTGAACCACGGGTTGGGTGACGGCCGTCATCCCACTTCCTCCCAGTGCTGCGTTTCCTCTACTTCGGATGCGGCAGTGGGAACCGTCTTAGCGGCATTTGCCAGCGCGTGCACCCGCTCTCGGATGAGGCTTTCGGCAAAGTCGCGCGCCGCCGACTCCTTCATGCGGTCCAGGCACTCGGCCGCAAAGGCGTAGAGCAGCAGGTTGCGTGCATCCGCTTCAGCGATGCCGCGCGCGCGCAGGTAGAATAACTGATTTTCGTCGATCTGGCCGATGGTAGCGCCGTGCGTGCACTTTACGTCGTCGGCATAAATCTCGAGCTGCGGCTTGGTGTCGATGCGCGCGTCGTCGCTGAGCAGCAGATTGCGATTGGTCTGCTTGGCATCGGTCTTTTGCGCATCCTTGTGCACCACGATGCGGCCGTGGAAGACGCCGCGCGCGTGATCGGCAAGAATGCCGTTGTAGAATTGGCGGCTGTTGCAGTTGGGCCGCGCGTTCTCCACAAACATGAAATTATCCAGATGCTGATGTCCTGCGCCGACGAAGAGCCCGTTGATGAGGCACTCCGCGCCTTCTCCGTTCAGCACCGGATGCACGTTATTGCGCACCAGGCCGCCGCCCAAAAGAATGGAATGCGAGTCCACCTGCGCGCTGCGCGACTGCTCGATGCGCAGCGTGGAAACGTTGAAAGAGGCGAGGTTCTCGCGCTCGACGAGGAAGTGCGAGATGACGGCGTCCTGGCCAGCGGCAAGCTCGGTAACCGCATTTGAAAACGCGGCCTCGCCGCCCAGCGAAACGTAGTCCTCGATCACCGCGCCCTGACTGGCATCTTCCGCAATGATCAGGGTGCGAGGATGAGTTGCGATCTCAGCGCCCGCGCCGGCAGAAACATACAGAAGATGGATCGGATGCTCAAGCACGATGCCGCGGCGGATGCGCAGGTACGCACCATCTTCCCACAGCGCCGTGTTCAGAGCGGTGAAGACATCCCGGTCCATGTCGGCATAGCGGCCCAGATGCTGCTCGATGCCCTCCGGCGCGCAGCCTTCTCGCGCGCAATCGATTGCCGAGGACAGCGAGCACACCAAGAGGCCTTCAGGCAGACTTCCAAGTTCCGACAGTTGCGGCGCAAAGTGGCCATTGATAAAGACCAACTGGCACGCGGTTCCGGCCACGCGATACGGTTCGAGCTGAGCCGCAGTAACGCTGAACTCGCCCTTCGCGGCACGCCGAAACGCGGTCTTCGCGAGTGCCGCGAGATTGGTGAAGCGCCAATCCTCGTCGCGGGTCGAAGGAAATCCCTTGGCGCTGAAGCGCGCCCATCCGCTCTCGCGCAGTTCCTGCAACCACACGGGTTCGCGTTCCTGCCCTTCGGCGCGCACGGTTCCGTAAGCTTCGAAATAATTGCTCAACCGCTCGGTCTCTGTTGCCATCGTTCCCTTGTTCCCCATCGCTTTTGCTGCCGTAATCATGCGAGCGACACCTGTTTCTCGTCAGCCTCAGCTCGCCCGTAGCCCTTCTCTTCAAGCTCCAGCGCCAACTCAGGCCCGCCGGAGCGCTCGATCTTGCCGTCCACCAGCACGTGTACGAAGTCCGGTTTGATGTAGTCGAGCAGGCGCTGGTAGTGCGTGATCACCAGAAACGCGCGATCTTTACTGCGCATGGCATTCACGCCCTGCGCCACGATGCGCAGCGCGTCGATGTCGAGACCGGAATCGGTCTCATCGAGAATCGCCAGCTTCGGTTCGAGCATCGCCAATTGCAGAATCTCATTGCGCTTCTTTTCGCCGCCCGAAAAACCCTCGTTGACCGAGCGGTTCATGAACTTCTCGTCCATTTCGAGCAGCTTCATGCGCTCCTTGTAGAGCGGCAGAAAATCCATGGCGTCCAACTCGTCCTCTCCGCGATGCTTGCGGATCGCATTCATGGCCGAGCGCACGAAGTACGCGTTGCCAATGCCGGGAATCTCCACCGGATACTGAAATGCGAGAAACAGGCCTTCGCAAGCCGCCTCTTCGGGATCCATGTCAAGCAGATCTTTGCCCTCAAAGAGCACCCGTCCGCTAGTGACTTCGTACGCGTCGCGGCGCGCCAGCACCGCAGCCAGCGTGCTCTTGCCGGAGCCGTTGGGGCCCATGATGGAATGCACTTCGCCTGCATTCACGGTCAAATTCACGCCCTTCAGAATCTCGTTGCCGCCCACCGAGGCGTGCAAATCCTGGATTTCTAACAATGCCATTGCTTCTTCTCTCTCCGTTTCGTGCGTTGGGAAAATTCCGCAGGGCTAAAGCCCAGAACTTTTGTTTCCTGCCTAGGGCACGCGACCCACACACTGTGTGGGTTCCCCGGTCGTGCCCTGACACTTTGTGCGTTCCCGAAGCCGTACGTCCTCGAAGCTGACTTGCTCAACTGCCACGAAGGCTGACTAGCTTCTCTTATCCCACGCTGCCTTCCAGGCTCACGCCGAGCAGCTTTTGTGCTTCCACGGCAAACTCCATCGGCAGTTCCTTGAAGACCGTCTTGCAGAAACCGTTCACGATCATCGAAACCGCGTCCTCAGCTTTCAGGCCGCGCTGGCGCAGATAAAAGAGCTGATCCTCGCCAATCTTCGACGTCGATGCCTCATGCTCCATCCTCGCCGTCGAGTTGCGCACGTCGATGTACGGGAACGTATGCGCGCCGCATTTGTCGCCGATCAAAAGCGAGTCGCACTGCGTGTAGTTGCGCGCGCCCGCTGCGCCCTTCAGGATCTTCACCTGGCCGCGATAGGTATTCTGCCCGTATCCGGCCGAGATACCCTTGGACACGATCGTCGAACGCGTGTTCTTGCCGATGTGAATCATCTTCGTGCCCGTATCGGCCTGCTGACGATTGTTGGTCAGCGCCACTGAGTAAAACTCGCCCACGGAGTTGTCGCCCTGCAGAATGCAGCTCGGATACTTCCAGGTGATCGCCGAACCGGTTTCCACCTGCGTCCACGAAATCTTCGAGTTGCGCCCCGCGCATTTGCCGCGCTTGGTCACGAAGTTGTAAATGCCGCCGCGGCCTTCCTTATCGCCGGGGTACCAGTTCTGCACGGTGGAGTACTTGATCTGCGCATTGTCGAGCGCGATCAGCTCCACCACTGCAGCGTGCAGCTGGTTGGTGTCGCGAATCGGCGCCGTGCAGCCTTCGAGGTAACTGACAGATGCGCCTTCGTCGGCCACGATCAGCGTGCGCTCGAACTGGCCCGTCTCCGCGGCGTTGATGCGGAAGTACGTCGAAAGCTCCATCGGGCAGCGCACGCCCTTGGGCACGTAGACGAACGAGCCATCGGTGAACACGGCGGCATTCAAAGCCGCATAGAAGTTGTCGGTAGGCGGCACCACGGTGCCCAGATACTTTTTCACCAGATCGGGATGATTCTTCACTGCCTCGGAGAACGAGCAGAAGATCACGCCCATCTCGGCGAGCTTGCCTTTGAACGTAGTCGCAACGGAGACGGAGTCGAAGACCGCATCCACAGCCACGCCCGAGAACTTTTTCTGCTCCTCGATCGGAATGCCGAGCTTTTCGTAGGTCTTCAGGATTTCGGGATCGACCTGGCTCAGGCTTTCAAGTGTCGGCTTCTGCTTCGGCGCGGAGTAGTAGACGATGTTCTGGTAGTCGATGGGATCGAACTTGACATTCGCCCATTTGGGCTCGCCCTGTTCGCGCTCCATTTTGAACCAGTTCCTCAGCGCGCTCAGCCGCCACTCCAGCATGAACTCCGGCTCGCCTTTGCGTGCCGAAATCAGGCGAACGATATCCTCGTTCAGCCCCTTGGGTACGCGATCTTCTTCGATCTGGGTAACAAATCCCCACTTGTAATCCTGCGCGGCCAGATCGCGAATTGTCTCGACAGTCGAACTCATTCATCCTCCAGCGGAAATTGGAGCTTAAGCCGTCGCGCTTCCGAAGCCGCCCCTTGCCTGCTCCGAGGCCCCCGACGGGAAGCGTGCTCTCAAATCCCGCTATATAGGACTTAATTAGTCCTATATCTATATTGAGTCTACCCCGGGCACCCATTCTTTTCAAGGGCTGGACCGGAAAGTGCCGATTTTCAATGATTTCTGCAGGCGCCTGGATTCCACACAGTCCTGGATTCGGGTGGGTTTAGGATGCAGGAATTGCGCCGGGACAGAGGTCTCTCACGGCCTTCTCATGGATGGCCCGACTGGGGTTCGTTATGCCGGTGCGGTCCCGGCTCGCGGACACGGCTGGCTTCAAAGCTCACAATCTTCCACAGGCCCTCGGCATTGCGCACATACACCCGCGTATAGCGAAAATCCCCCGTCATGGGTCCGTCTGGCGTAGTGGCCTCGATACTGGCCAGGGACGTCACCACAGCGGTGGCTCCGTAGAATCGCACTTTTCGGTCCGTGATCGAGATCGACGTGAAATGCATGTGGCCGGAACGAAGGATCTGAAGCGTCTCGTCCCGCGTCTGCAGCAGGCCGTTCGGCGTGATGGCCATATAGTCATCGGCCAGCAGGGAATTCATGGTTTTTACGTCGCCGGTGAGGACGGCGGTGCGCCACTCGTCTTCGAGCTGGTCGATCTCGTGGCGGGTTTCGTGCTTCTGCGCCATCGACAACCCGCCGGCAAATATGGGAACCGCACCTGCCGCCAGCGCCAGAACAATGGCTGCGGTCCAGCGTGGATTCAACCACCGAAATCGGACGGAACCAAGCGATGAACCCAGCATACGCGTCAACGGTAGTCCTGAAATGGACTGCTGGTCAAATGGAATTCTCATAAAAATGGCGGGAAGGTAACGATGCCCAGTTACAGGGTTCGCGTCGCTCGAACGAGCCCCACCGTTGGACGCGTCGGGAGAGCGAAAAGTTGGACTGAAGGGAGAATTAGACGGACCTGGGCGGGACCGGCAACACCCCTCGTACCCAAATTTCAGATACGTCGCCTTCCCGGCTCTGCAACGTGTCCTGAAACATGCCCACGTACAATGAGCGGACGGGGCCAGAACCAAGATACGGGGCCAAAGCAAAGAAACGGGGGTCAGATCAAAAATGTCCATGCCGCTCGATGCTAAAGAGTTTGCTGCGCACTGGATTGCCGCCTGGAATTCGCACGATCTTGACCGGATTCTCACTCACTACGCCCAGAACGTAATCCTCACCTCGCCGGTGGCGGCACGCGTGCTTGGGGATCCGGCGGGCGTGGTGAACGGCATCGACGCGCTCCGCAGCTACTTCGCAAAGGGGCTCGCCTTGTTTCCAAGTCTGAAGTTCACGCTCATCGAGGTGATGCAGGGGCTCTCGAGCGTGGTTCTCTACTATGAGAACCAGTCCGGCACGCATACAGGCGAATTTATGGAGTTCAACGCCGAGGGCAAAGTGACGAGAGTCGTCGCAAACTACGGCGTTTGACGATCTTTACCCGTGCAGCTTCGCGAGCGCGTCAGAGAACTCGGGCAGCACAACCGTCTGGTCGCGGTCGGGCCCGGTGGAGATCATGCCGATCTTGGCTCCGCTCTCGCGCTCCTGGAAGGCGAGATAATCGCGCGCGGCCTGCGGCAGCTTGTCGTACTCGGTAATGCCCTCCGTCGATTGCCGCCATCCCTTCAGCGTGGTGTAGCGCGGCTTGATGGCTTCGAGACCACGCACGTCGGCGGGAACTTCGTCCGTCAACTTGCCGTCGATCTCGTAGCCGGTGCAGACGCGAATCTCCGCCAGCTCGTCGAGTACGTCGAGCTTGGTCACCACCAGCCATTCGGCGCTGTTCACCTGGTTCGAGTAGCGCAGCATGGGTATATCGAGCCAGCCGCAACGCCGCGGGCGGCCCGTGACGGCGCCGTACTCCTGGCCGCGGGCGCGGATCTGGTCGCCCACTCCGTCATGAATCTCCGTAGGAAACGGTCCCTCGCCCACGCGAGTCACGTACGCCTTGGTCACGGAAATCACCGTCCCAATGGCCGTTGGGCCCACTCCGCTCCCGGTCGCCGCGCCGCCGGCGGTCGCCGAGGACGACGTCACATAAGGATAGGTTCCGTGATCGATGTCCAGCATCGTCCCCTGCGCGCCTTCGAACATCACGCTGCCGCCCTTGGCCAGAATGTTGTTGAGCAGCCGTCCCGTATCGGCCACCAGCGGCCGAATGCGCTCAGCCGCTGCCGTGTATTCGTCGTACATCTTCGCAGGGTTCAGCGGGTCGGTACCGAAAAGTGCATGCGCAATTGCGTTCTTCTCTTCGCAGGCCGCATCGATATGCGTCTTCAGCAGCGACGTGTTCAGCAGGTCCACAATGCGCAGTCCGCTGCGCGCCATCTTGTCTTCGTAAGCCGGGCCGATACCCTTGCTCGTGGTGCCGATCTTTTGCCGGCCCGGCGCGGTTTCCGCCGCCAGCTCGATCATCCGGTGGTATGGCAAAATCACCTGCGCGCGATTCGAGACAAACAGCCGGCCGTCGATGTCGAGCCCGGTCTTGCGCACACGGTCGATTTCGTCCAAAAAATAGATAGGATCGAGCACCACGCCATTGCCGATGATGCCTTTGCACTTGGGCCGCAACACGCCGCAGGGAATCAGCTGCAACACGAATTTGTACTGGCCGATGATGACGGTGTGCCCGGCGTTATGCCCGCCGGCGTAACGCGCCACGGCTGAGAACCGCTCGCTCAGCACATCGACAATCTTCCCCTTGCCCTCATCGCCCCATTGGGCGCCCAGCACCACAGCTGTCTTTGCTCGCATTGGCCTCTCTGATTCCACACGTTAACCCGCCGCAGCAAGCCCAAACGGGGTCCGCTGCGCGCGGGCATGGATTTTCCGGTGCGGTGGAGAACCCCGCAACCAGTTCAATTCTACCCTTTCATTCTGCTGTCATTCCGCGCCGAGAATCGCATCGGCAATGCACGCAGCCTCCACCGCCTGCCGAACCTCGTGCACGCGCACGATCGACGCGCCGTTCAGAATTGCCGCCGTCATCGCCGCCAGGCTCGCATTTCCGCGCGCCCCAGGCGGCGCATCTTTTCCTTCAAACAGAGGAGCCAGCGTGTGCCCCAGAAACGATTTGCGGCTCAAGCCCGCAAGCAATGGCCTGCCCAGCGCCAGCAGTTCCGCTTGCCGGCTGAGCAGCGCGTAATTTTCGCCGTACAGTTTGCCAAATCCGTATCCGGGATCGAGCACAATACGCTCCGCCGTAATGCCCGCATCATGCGCTGCTTTCAAGCTCGCAGTCAGCCCTTCGCGCACCGTGGCCACGAGCGCATCGGGCGCAAGTTGCATTTGCCCGCGCCACTCCTCGGGCCGGCCACGCGTGTGTGAGAGCACGACGCCTGCGCCGAACTCCGCACAGACCTCGGCAATGCCGGCGTCCCACGTGAATCCACACACGTCATTCACAATCTCCGCGCCGGCTTCAAGCGCAGCCCGCGCCGTGGCTGCCTTATACGTATCCACCGAAAGCACCACTGCGTGGGGCAGACTCTTGATGATTCCCTGGATAACGGGTATAAGTCTCGCCTGCTCTTCATCCGCGCTGACCAAAGCATCCGCGCCGCCTGCGCGCGAGCCGGGCCGCGTGCTCTCCGCGCCCAAATCGAGAATGTCCGCGCCTTCCCCAACCAGCCGCATCGCATGAGCGATGGCTTCGTCCGAAGCCAGAAAAAAACCACCATCGCTAAACGAGTCGGGCGTTATGTTCACCACGCCCATCACCAGCGTGCGCCGGCCAAGCTCGAGCGTGCGCGTGCGCAGCTGCCAATGTAACGGGTTTCTCATCGGCTTTCAGTTCCGATACTACGCTGCCCTGCTAAACTCCGGGCATGAGAACTTTGCGGCAGTTTTCAGGCCTCACGTTCGCCATTCCCCTCATCTGCGCTCTTACTCTTCACGCGCAATCTTCCCACCATCGCGCGCCTCACATCCGCCCCGCGCCCACGACTGGTCCGCTCGCCAGCCGCGTTCAGGCCATCCTTGCCGACCCCGCGCTTCAACACGCGCATTTCGGCATCAGCGTCACCACGCTCGATGGCCAGCCGCTCTACGGATTGAACGACGCCGAACTCTTTACGCCCGGCTCGAGCGCCAAGCTGGCTACCACCGCCGCTGCCTATGCGCTGTTGCCCGTCGACACTCTCACCTGGACAACCCTCGTTGTCGCCAATGGCGATCTGGAGCCAACAGGCACATTGCACGGCGACCTCGTTCTTCTGGGTGTCGGCGATCCCACCATCAGCGCGCGCCAGTATCCCTATGCCGAGCCGGGAAGCGAAAATCGAACCGGAGTTGAAACCGCTCCAGCGCCGCCCGCCGCCGCGTCGCCAGGCGCAGCTATTTCAGGTCCGCCTCAAGCCAGCGCGGCCTCGCCCGAACAAGCCCAGGAAAATGCTCGCGCCCGCAGAATTCTTGCGTCCCTCGATCTCCTCGCAGAGCAGGTTGAGCAAGCCGGCGTCCGCGTCGTCGATGGCGGCGTCATCGGCGACGACACCTGGTATCCGGATGAGCCGTACGCCCTCGGCTGGGCCTGGAACGATATGCAGTGGAGCTACGGCGCTCCCGTCTCCGCGCTCACCTTCAACGAGAACGCCGACGAACTCAATGTCAACGAGAATCCTCCTGCGAGCGGCCGCACCCAGGCCACGTGGGTGCCTGACGTGGACTACTTCACAGTCGACAACAACACGAAGCCCGCCGCCCCCGGCGCAGAGGCCCACCCCGGAATCGAGCGCCGCCCTGGTCTCACCATGGTTCGCGCCTGGGGTACGATTCCCACGGACGGCCTGCACGTTTCCCTCGCCGTCGACGATCCCGCAGAGTTCACCGCCGACGCTTTCAAGCTCGCCCTCCTCAACCGTGGCATCAAGGTGAGCGGAGAACCTGAGTCGCGCCACCGCTATTTAACTGAAACGCGTGATTTTGCCGATGAGCGCGAGAAGCCCCTCAAGTTCGTCCCCGTTCATCTCAGAACCATCGCCGGCGACCCGGCCGGCCGCCGCGTGCTGGCCGCGCGCATCTCCGTCTCCGTGGCCCAGGACATCGCCGTCATCAACAAAACCAGCCAGGACCTGCACGCCGAACTGCTGCTTCGTCTACTCGGCAAAACCTGCGGCACGGAAGGCAGCTTTGCAGAAGGCGCGCGTGTGGTGCGGCAGTTCCTGGCCGGTGCCGGAATCGACGACAAGGAATTCCTTTTTTACGACGGCTCCGGAATGAGTCCGTTGGACAAGATCGCGCCGCAGTCCTTCACGCGCCTGCTCGCCTATGCCTCGCATCAGTCGTGGGGAGCGGACTGGCGCGAGACGCTGCCCGTTGCCGGAGTGGATGGCACGCTCGATAACCGGTTCAAGAACTCCCCGCTCAAAGGAAAGATGTCAGCCAAGCCCGGCACGGAACCCGGCACGCTCGGCGAGGTGAACTCGCTCTCCGGCTACCTCATCACCGCAACCGGCCGCGACGTCGCCTTTTCGATTCTGGTGAATGGCGGCTACCCGGCCAGCGACGTCGAGCAGCAGGCCATCGACCGCATCGCCGAAGCCATCGCCGCTGCGGAATGAACGCGCTGTATCATGAAAGGCAAATGCTCGTCCGCAATCTCTTTTTGTTTTCGGTTTGTTGCTTCGCCGTACTCCATGCAGCCGGCTGCCGTCAACTTCCGCCTTCCAAACCCTCCAGTGAGTGGACCCGCCAGGAGGCGCGCGGCGCAGCCATCTACCAGGCAAAGTGCGCGCGCTGTCACTTTCCCACTTCCACGCATCCTTTAAACGGTCCGGGACTGCAGGCGCTGACTAAAATCAAAGCCATGCCCAGCGGCGCGCCGCCGACGGACGAGCGCCTGACAGCTGTGATCCTGCACGGCCGGCAGACGATGCCCGCCACGCCGCTCAGCGACGACGATCTGAACGACCTGCTCACGTATCTGCACACACTATGATCAACGAGTCCAATCCGAATCCGCCCGCGCCCAGCCCCACGGAGCCCGAGGTCGAAACCAAACCCGAGCGCGCCCGGATCGCAAAGCAGCCCGGCCTTATAGCCGTCAGTTGTTACATGCTGCTGCTCGCCGAAGCCGCTGTGGTTTACGTCGTTCAAGGCCGAGCAGGACCGTTATATCTGGTCCTCGCTGCCATGTTCATCGCCGCCGGGCTGGGATTACTGTTTCTGCTGCGATGGGCCTGGGCACTCTCGCTTGCCGCCGTGACGCTTGCCGCGGGCTGGTACCTGTGGTCGTTTTCTACCGAGCACTCTTCCGGATTCCTTGTGCGCGGTTCAGTCAACCTGGTGATCTTCCTTTACCTGATGCGACCCGCAGTGCGCACCAAGCTGCGCTAGATGAAGACCAGCGGTTTCCGTCCTCATCTGCACGCTTACTGCACCTTGAATGCCTTGTCGACCATCGCGCCCGGTTCGCGCCCGGTTGGGAGCATGGTGAACAGCGAGCGCGTTGCGGTGCGGGCTACGGCGACATCGCCGGAACGGCCGTCCGCCACAAAAAGCAAATGGCCCGCGGCGGAAAACGCCATGGCTTCCGGACCGTCGCCTACCTGGATGGAACCGATGCGCTTGCCGTCTTCGATCGAATAGACGGTCACCTCCTGCGAGCGCAGGTTCGCGACATAAAGAAGTGCGTTGTCGCGCGAAACCAGGCCGCGTACTGGATCGGCGCCGATGGTGTAGGTATCGCCAACTTCATCGGTGGTGTTGTAGATCTCGCTCACCGAATCCGACGCAGAGTTGGACGCGAAGATTTCGCCGCCATCGGGCTTCAAAGCCAGATCCGAAGGTCCGTGACCCACGTCCATCAGAGCTTCGAGCGCGTCAGGCTGATTCGGCCGGCCCTGAGAGTTGGCGAGCGCAATCGCCATGACCTGGTGCCCGGCCGAGCAGGCTACGAACGCTTTCGACGAATCCGGCAAAATCACCGGACTGGCCGCTCCGGGGCAGCCCGCGAAAACCGCGCGCACCTGTCCCGTGGCAGGGTCCATCACCGTGACGGAGTTGCCTTTTTGATTGGCCACGACAAGAGACTTCCCGTCCGGCGAGATGCGCGCCGCCACCGGCTCTTCGCCCGCGCCAAGCTGCGCAACCTCTCGCCGCTGCTCGAGATCGATCACGGAAACCGTGTTGGACGCGGAGTTCGCCACGTAGGCCCGCGCGCCGTCGGCGTCCACGTCGATCGAGAGCGGCTGGCGGTGCACGGGAATGGTGGCCACGACGGCGTTGTGCTCGGCATCGATGACGGAAACCGACCCGTTCGCGCCCTCCGCGCCTTCGTTGACGACGTAGATTTCGTTGCGTGTGGGGCTGGCTGCGACGGCTACCGGATGCCGGCCCACAGCCAGCTCGCGGTCCAGGCGGAGATTGACGACATCGAGAACAGTCACGGTATCGCTGCCGGCGTTTGTTACGTAGACGTATTCACGATAGTCAGGGGAATATTGCGGGAAATCGTGCGGACGGCAGCCGGCGAGAACCAGCGCGAGAAAGGCGATTCCGGCCGCGCTTGCAGCTCCAGAGATCGCTGCAACCTGAAACTTAAAACCCGCAACCTGCTTGCCGTTCACTGTCCACTCACTGCAGCTACGCCGCGGGGCAGGCTGCGGCCGACGATGGGAGCGATCTGCTCGATCTCGCGCATCATGACTGCGAACTGCTCGGGATAGAGCGACTGCGGGCCGTCGGAAAGTGCGCTCTCGGGATGGTTATGCACCTCGACGATCAGCCCGTCGGCCCCCGCCGCAATGCCGGCGCGCGCCATGGGCAGAACGCTGTCGCGGCGGCCCGTGCCATGGCTGGGATCGACCAGGATGGGCAAGTGGCTCACGTGCTGCAGCGCGGGAATGATGCTGAGGTCGAGCGTGTTGCGGGCGTGGTCGGCAAAGGTGCGCACGCCGCGCTCGCACAGAATCACTTCGTAGTTGCCCTCGCTCATCACGTACTCGGCGGCCATCAGG
>JBAWFY010000216.1:0-3327 GCA_049592335.1 Occallatibacter sp. | reverse complement strand
ATGCCACCGTAATCGGCGATACCGTGGGCGACCCGTTCAAGGACACCTCGTCGGTGGCGTTGAACCCCGTCATCAAGTTCACCACGCTCTTCGGATTGCTCGCGGTCGAGCTGGCCGTGACCCTGAGCGCGAAGAACCCCACGCTGGCAACCACTCTGGCCGTTGTGTTCTTCCTGATCTCGGTGTTCTTCGTACACAGATCGTTCTACGGCATGAGAATCGATACCAAGTCGGACAAGTAATTCCAGGCTCGTTTATCAAATCGGCCCCGAGTGCAGTTGCACGCGGGGCCGATTTGTTTTTGAAGGGATACCGGGACTCTGCCTGGGTTTCGCCGGGTGCCTCAGCGTCACCGCGTCGTCGCGGCAATTAGATCGATTTACCAAAGTACTGAGCGGCGACGCCGAGAATGTCCTCGTCCGTCATCACTCCGTACTCGACCCTGGGTTCTTTGCCAGGAGCGATGAAGTAATAGCCAATCGAGATCTTCCCGCCAGAAAACGACAGCACTCTTGCTCCATCGCGCACCTTGAATGACTTGGCTTCTTCGGAAAGAAATTCGATCCCGGCTTTCTTTAGGCGTCCTTCAACTTGGTCGGCATAGTAGCTAAAGTCGTCCATGGCCTCGGCGTCACCTTCGCCGGTGTCAAGGTCCTTTTGGCTGAAATGCGGATAGAAAGCAATGATCGTGGGACCATAAATCACGAAGACCGGCGTTCGCTTGGCGTTGTTCTGCGCCACAGCGGTCCCGGCAATGCAAGCAGCAAATAAGAGAAGGCAGCCAATGCGTTTCATCGTGGCTAGGATACTCCCAGCCCGGGAATCAACGGGCTTTCCATTATTTGTCTGGCCTTGGCATGTTGCTTTTCAAAGCCCCACTTGTCCACAACTCCCACAGTTCTGCCGGCAAACTGCACTGATCCTGCGCCTTGTGCGAGGTCCTGCGAAGGACTAGGTTTACATATCGTGAGAGGCAGATCGATTGGGGCTGGGAACACTGGATATGCCCCGATTTCGATGCAAAAATACCCCGCAGCCTGCGTCGGGCTAGGCTGTTTGCGGGTTTCCACAGTCAAACAACCGTGTTTAGAGAGCGGGTGCTCTAAATACCAAGAAAATACAAGATATTGTGGTTTGTTGTTGACATGCACCACGGACAGCGGTATTTTTTCATCTGCGGCTGTAATCAGACTGTAACGAAGAACCGGCCCAGAGGGGCGTTCGCCGGCCGCAAGGTTTTCAAAACTCGCGGCAAACTCGCGGCAGCAATCCAATCCCGTTTCCTGTTTGTTTTAAAGGCCTTCTAGGCTGTTTCATCCCGGCTCAAACGCCGGACCGCGAGTGTTTTCAGCGAATTTCGTATCACGGAGAGGATCAAAAGATGAACGAGGCTCAACTCCAGACTTCGACTGCTGCTTCCCCATCCACTCTGCGCCCCCAGAGAGGACTGACCTTCACGCGCCGCTTCTCGACCGAGGGCCTTTCGCCTTACGACGAGCTCCAGTGGGAGCGCCGCACCGCGTCCATTACGGACACCAAGGGCAACACGGTCTTCGAACAGAAGGACGTAGAGGTGCCTGCGGACTGGTCGATGACAGCCACCAATATTGTGGCTTCGAAGTACCTGCACGGACGGATGGGCACGCCGGAACGCGAAAGCGGCGTGCGCGAACTGGTGAGCCGCGTGGCCGAGACGGTCCGCGACTGGGGTATTGCCGGCGGCTACTTTGCGACGCCTGCCGACGCCGCCGTCTTTCATGACGAGCTGGCGCACATGCTCCTGACGCAGAAGGCGGCCTTCAACTCGCCGGTCTGGTTCAATGTGGGCTGCGATCGCCTGGAGCCGGATGCGGAAGGACAGAACTGGCACTGGGACCCGGCGACCGGCGGCGTGATCCACGCGGCCACGGGCTATAAAAACCCGCAGTGCTCCGCCTGCTTCATCAACGCCGTGAATGACTCGATGGAAGGCATCATGGACCTGGCGCGTACCGAGGCCCTGCTCTTCAAGTTCGGATCGGGAACCGGCACCAACTTCAGTTCGCTGCGCTCGAGCAAGGAGCCGGTCACTGGCGGCGGTACGGCCAGCGGTCCCTTGAGCTTTATGCGCGGGCTGGACGCGTTTGCCGGCGTGATCAAGAGCGGCGGCAAGACGCGGCGCGCGGCCAAGATGGCCATTCTCGACGTGGGCCACCCCGACATTGTGGACTTTATCGAGTGCAAGGCCTCGGAGGAGGCCAAGGCCTTCACACTGATCAAGGCCGGCTACGACGGCTCGGGGCCGGATTCGGAAGCGTACTCGTCGATCTTCTACCAGAACGCCAACAACTCGGTGCGCGTGAGCGACGAATTCATGCACGCCTACGAGGCCGACGGGAAGTTCAACACCTACACGGTGAAGGGCCATCAGCCGGTCGAGAGCCTGAAGGCGCGCGACATTATGCAAAAGATCGCGAACTCGACGTGGCTGTGCGGCGATCCGGGGATGCAATTCGACGACACCATCAACAAGTGGCACACGTCGAAGAACACGGCGCGCATTAATGCTTCGAATCCGTGCTCGGAGTACATGTTTCTCGACAACTCGGCCTGCAACCTGGCGAGCCTGAATCTGATGCGCTTCGTGACGCCCACGGGCACGTTCGACATCGCCGCCTACCGGCACGCGATTTCGGTGCTGATCACGGCTATGGAGATTCTGGTGGACAACTCGGGCTACCCGACGGAGTCCATTGCGCGCAACTCGCACGACTACCGGCCGCTGGGCCTGGGCTACGCGAATCTCGGGGCGCTGCTGATGTCCTGCGGCCTGCCTTATGACTCTGCCGCAGGCCGCGACCTGGCTGCGGCTCTGACCGCGATCATGTGCGGCCAGGCGTATCTACAGTCGGCCGTCGTGGCCGCGCAGTGCCAGCCGCTGGCTTCGGCCACGCCGCTGACCGCATCGGTGGAGCACCAGGGCAGCGCCTGCCCCGGCTTCTACGTCAACCGCGAGCCGTTTCTCGACGTGATCCGCATGCATCGCGCGGAGGTGAACAACATCGGGAAGTCGCGGGTGATGGGCGAGCCCTTCATGGTGCCGCAACTCGAGGCGCTGCTTGAATCCAGCCGCGAGTGCTGGGACATGGCGCTGCTCTATGGCGAGCGCTACGGCTACCGCAACTCGCAGGTCACCGTGCTCGCGCCCACGGGCACCATCGGCTTCATGATGGACTGCGACACCACTGGCATCGAGCCCGATCTCGCGCTGGTGAAATACAAGAAGCTGGTTGGCGGCGGTATGATCAAGATCGTCAATAACACGGTGCCCGCGGCGCTGTTCAAGCT
>JBAWFY010000215.1:0-3848 GCA_049592335.1 Occallatibacter sp. | reverse complement strand
CAGAAAGTCGGCAAGCTGGGCGAGAACATCACGGTGCGGCGCTTTGCGCGCTTCAAGGTGGGCGCGCCGGAGTGGACCGTGTCGCAGACCAAGGCCGTAGAAGCGGCGGCTGAATAAGTTTTTCCAGGATGAATGCGAACGCCCGAGGGAATAACCTTCGGGCGTTTTGCTTTTGGGGTTCGGCATCTAAGCAGAGGTTGCGCGATGCCAGACGGCGGCGTCGAAGCTGTGGGCGCATTGGTAGCCTTCGCGGTTGTAGAGCTGGGTGGCGTCGGTGTTGGCTTCGGTGACGGTGAGCGAGATCTCCGCGGCGCCCAGGCGCAGAAAGCTGGCGGCGGCCTGCTCGAGCAGCAAGCGAGCGAGGCCGCGGCGGCGATAGGCAGGATGAACGCAGACCTGGGTGAGATGGCCGCTTTGCTCGCTGACGCGCGAGCCCAGCACCAGCGCCGCGAGTTCACGGCTGGAGCGCTCCACGATGACAAACGATGCCTGGGTGGCGAAGGTGCCGCAGCCGGCGTAGCGCACAATGTTGTTCAGGAAGCGCATGGAGCCATGCACGGTGCAGTACTGGTCGTTGATGGCGCTGTCGGGGTGGTCGCGATAGGCTTCGCAGATGAGACGCGCGGCCGGAGCCAGATCGGCTTCGCGCCAGGCGCGGAACTCGAGATTTGCCTGGAGATCCATCTGGGGCGGGCTGGAGCGGCCTGCCAAATGCTGCACCAGAAAAAGGCGTCGAAAAACGTCGAATCCGGCGGCGCGAAAATTGGGAGCGAACCGACCGGAGGGATGGAGGAGCAGTTGCGATTCAATGCGATCGACGTGCGGGGAGTTGAGGAGCAGTTCGAACAAGTGCCGCAACAGCGTTTCTTCGCGGGCGTGGGCCGGGCCGGATGCACCGTTTTCATGGGCACCGGAAAAAGCGAAAACGTCGCCGATTACCGCCTTGGTTTCCTCGTACACGCAGAAGACGTAGCCGGTGACGCGGCCGGATTCTCTCACCGCGTAGCCAGGCAACATGCGGTTGTCGAGGTACTGCATCAGCAGGCGCGATGACGCGCGATAGTCCCAATGCAGGCGGTCGGCCCAGATTTGGCTTTCGGCATCGAGCAGAGGACGCAGCACGGGCGCGGTGAAATGCCGCAGATCGAGAATCTCGATACTCCCGTCACTGGTCTGCATTCCTTCTCCGATCGATGTTCGGCGACATGGGAACTACGCCACGAATTACACGCGCTCGGCGGTAGCGCGATGCGCGACTCCTGATTTTAACCTTCGGGCCACCTTGCCACGATGGCACGACAACCGGCAAGCAGGTTTTGCGCCCGAGTTCGAAATGCGCGGCGCATAAAAGAAACGGCTGGACTATTGCTGGATTGGAGTGGCTTCGGGGCCGGGTAAGTATGCGGGGTCGCCTGGGGCCGGGATGAGCGGCTGCCGTGCGCCCACGAGATAGATTTCCAGTCCCTGCTCCGGCCAGCTGAAGAGTTGCTGATAGGGACGGCCCTCGAAAAGCTCCTCGATGGTCATCTGCGTGTCGAGCTCGGCGCCGTGGCGGCCTTGCACGCGAGCTACGAGCACATGCTGCTCGTCGGGAACGCCGTCTTCGTCGTAGTTCACGACCTCGCGATTGCGATAGAACGAAAGGCCGTATTCGGTGTCGCGCCGCACGCGAAAGACGGCCACGGTTTCACCGGGGGGCGCAACTTGCGCCAGCTTTTCGGCCAGCGGCCGCGCGGAGTACGAGCGGTCGAGGAGGTGAATCACGCGCTTGGTGGCGGAGACCTCCGGCAAACCGAAGAACGGTCCGACGCCATAAATGAACAGAACCAGAACCACGAGAATCCAGCAGGTAGCCGGGCGCAGCCAGGCCACGCCAAAGCCCTTGGTGACGATGAGGATCAGCAGGCCGGCTCCGGCGGCGGCGAGAGCCGCGGCAACGATCGCGTGCACGGGCGGCCAGACGAGATTGTGCGCCACGAACCACGGCATCAGCAGTACCGAGACGGTCATGGTGCCGCAAAGCGCGGCGTGGCCGAGAAGAATCCAGCGATTGAGGCCGGGCTGGCGACGGCGGAAGAGATAGTCGCCGGTGAGGATCGTGATGGGCGGGATGGCGGGAAGAATGTAACCGGGAAGTTTGGACTTGGAGAAGGAAAAGAAGAGCACGGGGATGAGCGCCCAAAGAACGAGAAACTCGGGGAAGGCGTCGCCGGGGCGTGTGGGCAGCGGTTTGCCGGCGCGAGAGTAGCGCAACCGCCACTCGGCGACAGAGGTGAGGATGCCGTCGATCAGCGCGCGTACGGTGACGACGGTCCAGGGCATGAGCGCGAGGAGCATAACCACCAGGTAGTACCAGAACGGCTGGTTATGCTGATAGCGGTCAGTGGCGAAGCGCTGCAGGTTATGTTCGAGGAAGAATTCGCGGAAGAAGGTTGGGTTCTGATGCTGCACGGCGAGGAACCAGGGCAGCACCATGGCGAAGTAGAGAACGATGCCGGGCCACCATAGGGAGCGGCGAAGGATGCTCCACTCTTTGCGCAAAAAGGCAAAGGCGACAATGATCAGCATGGCGAGAAACGGGGCGACGGGCCCTTTGGCCAGCGTGGCAAGGCCGGTGAAAAAGTAGATGTCGTAGAGCCAGAACTTGGAATCTGTTTCATACCACGCATACCAGCCGAGCAGGCCGATGGCGAGCGGTGCGGCCATCTGCATGTCTGTGGAGGCGCCGCGCGCAAAGCCGATGATGCCGACGCAGGCTGCCGTGATGAGTGCGGCGTCGAGATGGCCGCCGGGGCGGAATCGGCGCATGTGCAGATAGATGAGCGCCACCATGATGAAGGCAAATGTAGTGGAGGGAAGGCGTGCGCTCCAGTCGTGGACGCCGAAATCCTGAAAGAGAAACATGGCGCGCCAATAGTAGAGCGCGGGTTTTTCCAGCCAGGGACGCCCGTAGAGATAGGGCGTGACGCAGGCGCTCAGCCGGTACTTGAGGGCGGCTTCAACTGCGTGTACTGTGCAATGAATGCGATCGGGCCCGACGCAGGCGCTGAGGCGATCTTTGAGCGGACGCACGGAGTCAAAGCGCACCAGCATCTCACGCGCGATCTGCGCGTAGCGCGGCTCGTCGGCGCCGACCAGGCCGAGGCCGTCGCCGCCGAGCAAGGGAGTGACTCCATAGAGGAGAAAAAAAATAGCGAAGGCGAGGAAAACGATCAGTTCGCAGAGGATGCACCAGCGAGGCGCGCGGAATCGCCAGCCAGCATGCCGATCAGGCGCCGAAGGACCTACGGGATTTCCTGTTTCAGCCATCGATCCGGGCGCGCGAAGGCACATCTGGTTCGGACAAAGTTCTCATATCGACACAGGACGAATGGGGCAGGACGGACGGGGAATCCAACCCGCACACCGACCGCGCCGGTTGAGGCGCGGACACGTTCGAGAAACGCGACAGGGACAAGGCTAACAGATTGGCCGGGAGTTCCGAAGTGCCGGGAGCAGTCAATTCCGGCCGGCCTTCGATTTCTGGCGGGCGGTGGGGCTGCGCATTTCGGCCAGAACCATGTTGAGCGCGCGGGGCAGCGAACCGTGGAGCGTGCAGCCGGCGGCATTCTTGTGGCCGCCGCCTCCGAGGCGCGCGGCGATGGCGGCAACATTCAAGCTGCTCTTGCTGCGCAGGCTGATGCGGATGGTGCGGTCGGGAAGCTGACGCAGAAAGACCGCAGCGTCAACTCCGGCCGCGCTGAGCGCCGCGTTGACGATGCCTTCGCAATCTTCCTCAGTGGCGGAGGTGCGCTCCATGTCCTGAGGCGTGATCCAAAGCCAGGCGATGCGGCCATCGCATTCGAGCC
>JBAWFY010000214.1:0-5130 GCA_049592335.1 Occallatibacter sp. | reverse complement strand
TGGAATGCCCGTCCGAGCTGCCCATCGAAATGACCGCCTTCAAAACCCAGCAGGCGCGCTGGGCCAAGGGACTTATCCAGACCAGCATCAAGATTCTGCCCAGGGTCTTCCGCTCCAA
The DNA here is from genome assembly GCA_049592335.1 of Occallatibacter sp. Taxonomy (GTDB): domain Bacteria; phylum Acidobacteriota; class Terriglobia; order Terriglobales; family Acidobacteriaceae; genus Telmatobacter. Next base: position 5,012 of record JBAWFY010000214.1, on the reverse strand, counting down.
CACGCCCTGGCGCAACAAAGTCGAGAGTGTTTATCACCTCACGGCCAATCTCAGTTATCCGCTCATGGTCGTCATGTCGGCGCTGCTCCTGCCCGCCATGATCTGCCGCTTCTATCAGGGCTGGTTCCAGATGCTGCTCATCGACTTTCCGCTCTTCACCGCGTCCACCTTCTCCATCGCGGTCTTCTACGTCATGAGCCAGCGCGAGCTCTTTCCCAACAACTGGAAAAAGACCTTCTACTATCTGCCTTTCCTCATGGCGCTCGGTATCGGTCTCACGGTCACCAATACCAAGGCCGTCATGGAAGCCATCTTCGGCATCAAGAGCCCCTTTGTGCGCACGCCCAAGTACCGCGTGGCGCAGAAGGGCCAGAAATCCCAGGCCGCCAAGTACCGCAAGCGCCTCAAGATCGCCCCGTGGATCGAATTGCTGTTCGGCTGCTACTTTTTCGCGGCCATTCTCTACACCTTCTCGAATCACAACTACTTCACCGCGCCGTTCCTCATCCTGTTTGTGATCGGCTACTGGTACACAGGCCTGATGAGCCTGTTGCAGGGCCGCTTCGAGCGCTGGCGCACCGGCGTCACCCCCGACGAGTCCAGCCCCAAGCCGTTTCCCGTGGGTGTGTAGCAGCCCGTTCGTGATCGCGCAAAAACTCGGCAATGTGCTCCGGCATGTCCTGGAAATGCAGCATCGCGCAGCCCGGCAACCCGCTGTGCTACATTGTCGCCATGTCCTCGAAGCATCTGGTCACTGCTGCTGCGCTGTTCTTTTTAGCGATCGCATCTGAAGCGTGCCCGGCGCAGACCGGCAAGCCCGCCACTCCCGCGCCTGCTTCCGCGTCTCCCGCCACGCCCGCCGCGACGCAGCCCTCCGCGGCCGCGCCCTCCGCTTCCGACACATCCACTAACCCGGCTTGCACCAGCGGCCCCTGCGATTACCAGCAGCCCCATATCACCGTCGCGAATCCAACGCCCGCACCCGCATCTGCCTACGGCTCGTGGCCTTTGCAGGAACGCATCAAATGGCTGACCGTGGTGCTTCTCGTGCTGATCGCGTACGTGGGTGTCTTGCTTGCACTTTCCACGCTGCGCAAAATCGAACGCCAAACCCGCTACGCCGAAACCACCGCCCAGGCCGCTGCCGACAGCGCCAAAGCAACGCTGCTCTTCGCCGAAAATCAGGCCCGGGCCGAGCGCCCCTGGATACTCATCACGGCCGAGCCCACGCCCGGCGTGGTCGATGGTTATTCGGTGGTGGCCACCAACCGCGGCCGCTCGCCGGCCCGCATCGTCTCTCTCGTCGAAGGCATGGCCATCGTGGCGGACGAAGCGCAGTTGCCGTCCGCTCCCGTCTTCAAGACCGAGCTTCGCGCTCCCCTCGCGCCCATGCTTCTGCTGCCCGGCGAGTCCGCAAGAATCAAGACTTTTCATCGCGACGAAGTAAAGTCGGTCTGCGAGAACCCCGGGCAGGTGCAGCGCGTTGAAGACTGGGAAGAGAAGATCTACCTCTTCGGGAACGTTGGCTACACCGACCTGGCCGCCTCCGGCGACGAGTCCTATGAAACCGGCTGGTGCTGCTGGTACATCCACGGCCGCCAGAAGAGCGGCATGATCATGGCTGGTCCGGCGGAGTACAACCGGCACACGTAATCTGCTCAGCGACCTGTCCCACCGACTGTCATTTTATCCAGCTTGATTGTCGGGACGCCTACGCCGACGGGCACGCTTTGTCCATCCTTGCCGCAGGTGCCGATGCCCTCATCGAGCTTGAGGTCGTTGCCCACCATCGACACGTATTTGAGCGCCTCGGGTCCGTTGCCGATCAGGGTAGCATCGCGCACCGGCGCCGTTACCTTGCCGTCCTCGATCAGGTAAGCTTCGCTCGCCGAGAACACGAACTTGCCGTTGGTGATGTCCACCTGGCCGCCGCCGAAGTTCACGGCATAGAGGCCGCGCTTGACGCTGCGCAGAATGTCCTCGGGAGAGTCGTCGCCGGCCAGCATGTAGGTGTTCGTCATGCGCGGCATGGGGATTGCCTGGTAGCTTTCGCGCCGCCCCGAGCCCGTGTTCGGCATGCCCATGAGCCGCGAGGAAAGCTTGTCGGACAAGTAACCTTTCAACACGCCGCCCTCGATCAGTACAGTCTCCTGCGTCGCCGAACCCTCGTCATCCACGTTGAGCGAGCCACGACGTCCTGCCATCGTCCCGTTGTCGACCACCGTCACTTTCGGGCTCGCTACCCGCTGTCCGATCAATCCCGTGAACGCCGATGTTCCCTTGCGATTGAAGTCCGCCTCAAGCCCGTGGCCGACGGCTTCGTGCAGCAGGATTCCCGGCCAGCCCGGCCCGAGCACCACTTCCATTTCGCCGGCTGGCGCAGGCACCGCGCCCAGTTGTAAGATTGCCCCGCGCGCCGCTTCCCGCGCCAGGGCCTCCGGCCCTTTTGAGCCTTGGAATTGATCCAGTCCAGCCCGGCCGCCTCCGCCCGCCGATCCCTTGGTCGTCACCGCGCCGTCCTTCGCAATCACGAATACATTCAGCCGGCAGAGCGGCTGCGTGTCGCTGGCAAATGCTCCATCCGACGCGGCAATCAGGATGCGCTTCAGCTCTTCCGAGTAACTGGCCCGTACCTGAACGACTCGCGGATCAAATGCCCGCGCCGCACGGTCGGCCCGCAAAATCAGATCGAGCCGCGCCGCGAGATCCAGATCGTAGCCACCCAGCGGAACCGGGTAGAGATCGCCCGTTCGCGTCTCGGTGAATCCTTGAATAGGCTGTTTGGAAGGACCCGACGCGATCAGCGCCGCGGTCCGCGCCGCGTGCAGCAAGCGTTCCGGGCTCAGGTTGTCCGTATAGGCGTAGCCGGTGCGCTCGCCGCTCAGCACGCGAATGCCGCATCCTGCGCTCGTGCCCTGGCTCGCGGATTTCACAATCTGCTCGTCCACGCCCAGCGCCGTGGCTGTAACCGATTCGAAGTAAAGGTCGGCGTAGTCGCCGCCCGCGCTTAACGCTTCGCCGAGACAGCGCTCCAGGAGCCGCTCCGTTAAGCCAAACTTCTCAAAAAAATAGCGCCGATGGCTGGGAATTGGGGAAATTTCATCACGCATCGTAATCCCAGTGTACGCCGGATGCGTCTATCCGATTAGACCATCGGGAAAGCTGCCTCTGGCGCACGAATACGGGTTCTGCCGGTCGATCGCCCTTCCGTATACGTGCCGCCGTGACGTGCTTCCACCCAAAATCCTCTCGTGTTAGGATGCCTTCTATGAAAAAGCTCCTTGCAATAGCGCTGCTGCTCTGTGTGTTTGCAACTCCGGCGTTCGCTGCTGGCCCTCATCATCACCACCATCACCATCATCACCACCACGCGTAAGCGCCGGCTACCGCGCTCACTTGCCCGTCCGACTGGGCAGGCAGTTGGCGCGGTTGCACGGTTAGGTACCCGCGCTACCCAGGTTCTGCGTCCCAGGACCGGAATCGTGTTAGGATTCGACGCATGAGGAAGATTCTTGCAGCGGTATTATTATCGACGGTTTTGACCGGTTCGGCCTTCGCTGCGAATCCGTTCCACCACCATCAGAAGAAACCCGATTACCGCTATCACACCCCAAAATACAAATACAAAGCGCCCAAAAAGCACGTTCACGTCTCACACCCGCACCACAACCACTAACACCACCCCCTAGCCAGCTTTGAGATCGCTCGCTCCGTCCTGGAGCCTTCTCTTTTCTTCACTGTCCCCGATTCCGGATCATGTACTTTCCATGTAAGATTCTTGCCATGACCGATCCGGAAGATCTTCGCTATCCCATCGGGCGCTTTCGCCTCCCTGCAGCCAGCCTGCCCGGACTGCGCGCCGCGCACATTGAGACTCTTCGCCTGCTTCCCGAGCGCCTGCGCGCCGCCGTCGCCGGACTCAGCGAAGCCCAGCTCGACACGCCCTATCGCGACGGCGGCTGGACCGTGCGCCAGGTGGTGCATCACTTCGCCGACAGCCATGCAAACTCATTCATCCGCTTCAAGCTCGCGCTCACCGAGGACTGGCCGCCGATCAAGCCCTACGACGAGGCTGCCTGGGCGCGCCTGCCGGACTCGAGCCTGCCCATCGACGGCTCGCTGGTCTTCATCGACGCATTGCACGCGCGTCTGGTCAGCCTGCTCAACGCCATGTCCGAAGAGGATTTTCAAAAGGGATTCGTTCATCCCGAGCGCGGACGCATGACTCTTGCCAACAATCTCGCGATCTATGAGTGGCACTCTCGTCATCACGTCGCGCATATCACGAACTTGCGCCAGCGCATGGCGTGGTAAGAGCACGCTATGCACGCCGGCAAGCCCAGAGACGCATCGCAAGAGGCGGCTTCGCCCGCGCAACTGGTTAAGACCGTCCAGGCATTTCTTGTCGCGCATCCCGCCGCGGCTTTCCTTGAAGATGGCCGCGTCCTCTTCGACATGCGCACGGCGCGCTGTTCGGTTGAAGAGTCGCACGAGCGCTGTCTGCTCCAGCTCTGGAGCGATGAACGCAACCTGGTACGCACCGTCATCGAGGTCAAACAACGCGCTCAGTCCCTGCGCCTGTCCACGCGCAAGATGGGCGCGCCGAGGCCGCAGTTTCTCGAGCTCGTCCCCACCAGCGAGCGCCGCACCCCCCCCACCCGCGACACCGCCCGTCGCAACTATCAGCGCCTGCTCGAGCGGGCGCTTGCGCGGCACTTCATCGGATGGAAGGTCGATGGCCTGCGCACGGCCATGGATCTCGAGCACAGTTTCGGTCCCGCATACGTGCGTGGGCGGCTACTCAAAGGGCCCGCGGCCGATGCTCTAATCGGCGTGAGCGCGGCGGAATCCGGCGCTGTGATCGACGGCGTTCTCACCCTCGGTGTTCTCTGGCTCGATTACTGCCGCCAGCACGCCGACGCGCGCCATCACTTCGGCGGACTCAAGGTGGTTGTGCCCGCCGGCGCGTGGCGGCCCACGGCAGAGCGCATGGCGTGGCTCAATCACGCCGC
>JBAWFY010000213.1:0-2496 GCA_049592335.1 Occallatibacter sp. | reverse complement strand
GTCACCACACTGCCTGCAGCGGGTGAAACGTCGAACGACGAGGTCGATGAGCTGGAGCCTGCGAAGTTTTCGTCGCCGCTATAAGTTGCCACCACCGACTCGACGTCGTAAGGCTTGCCGGTTGGAGACTGCGTGTTGGCATAGGTATAGGTGGCCTGGAACGTCCCGCCGCTTGCGGGCTGGAGGGTGCCGGTTCCAGTGGCAATGGTTCCGTTGGCGTCGGTGATTTTGAAAGTCACCAGCCCGGTGGGAACGCCGGCAAAAGCTGAACTCACCGTGGCCGTGAAGACGAGCGAAGTTCCAGCGGGCTGGCTGTTAGGTGCGACGTACGCGGTTGCATAGCTCACGGTTGTGGCCGTGGGCACGGCAGCCACGTTGACGGTGAGGGGGGAGGAAGTGCTGCCTGAGTAGACCGTGTTATTGGCAATTCCTCCGTTGTAGCCGGCATCTAAAATATGGCTGCCGCCGGAAAGAACCCCGCCCGCGAGGGTGAACGAAGCGGAGCCGCTGTTTGAGAGAGTCCCCGTTTGCTTCGCAATCCCGTCCACCAGCAGGCTTACCGTGCCCACCGGAGTGCCGCTCGCGCTCGACACGGTGACATTAAATGTCACTGCTTGATCGTACGCAGGAGGTCCGGCAGGCGAGGTCTGCGTGAGGGTTGTGGTGGTGGAGGCCGTCACTGCACCCGTTCCGGTAAACGTAACGGCCGGGCTGCTGGAGTTCGCGGCATTGCTGCTGAGCGTAAGCGTATCGCTGAAACTGCCGAAGTCACTGGGCGCAAACTCAGCCTCGATGACGCAGCTGGTGCCGGCCACAACCGAGCCACCGCTGGCGCAGGCGCCTGTCTCGCCGCTGAGCAAATCAAAATTCACCGTATCGGAGGCTGTTTCGTAGGGCGTGCCGAAGGTGAGCGCGGCGTTTCCGGCATTCTCCACATTGAAAATTAGCGCGCTGCCTGTCGTGTTCGGTGAAACATATCCCGCCGATTGCGTCGAACTGGTGCGCGCCACCTGGTAGGCGGCGGCGTTGGCGTTGTCAGTGACATATACATTGCCGAAGGCGTCGAGCGCAACTCCGTAGGGGTTGGCGACGATCTGCAGCCCGGAAGCATCGAGTTGGCCGACCACGTTGAGGGCCTGCGTAGGCGTGAGCGTTCCGGAAAGGTTGGGGACGCGCCAGAGCTTCTGGTTGCCCTCCTCCACGACAAACAGAGCGCCGGAAGGATCGACCGCCAACCCCGTGGGCGTGTTGTACCCGGTGGCGACTGTGGATTGAAGGACGTTGGTCACCGGCGCCTGCAACTCGTAGACATCGCCTGTGCTTGCATCGGCAACATAGACGTCGCCCGCGGTATCGAGAGCGATCGCCGAGGGCGCGGTGAATCCCGATCCTAACACCAGAGCAGAGGAAGGATTCCAGCCCCCTCCATAGGGCACGCAGAGGACACGCTTGTTGCCCGTGTCCGCAATATACAGGTTTCCCGCGCCATCCACTGTAATACCGTCCGGCGCATTCAATGGACTACCGGCCAGTGAAGTGCCGCTGGAGATCACGATGGTCTGCCCTGCGGTAGACGGGCTGCCGCTTACAGAAGGAATTTCGACGATGCGATTGTTGCCCGTGTCGGCAACAAAGACATTCCCGGCGCCGTCCACAACTACTCCCTGGGGCGCGCTCAGCCCGCTGCCGAGCGAGACCGGCGTGGACGATCCCTGGGCAACTTCGTAAACAGTGTTGGCGCCGGAATCGGCAATATACAGATTGCCTGCGGCGTCGATCGCCACTCCCCTGGGCGTGGTGTAACCGCTCGCGATGGGGGCGACCGTTCCGGGATCGACCGTCAAGGCCGCGCCCGTGCCAATGCCCGCGAGATACTCTTCGGCCAAAATCCCGCCGGAACCGGCGATGGTGAGCGCCGAGCTGCTTACGCCATCGACGGCCGGCGTGAAGGCCACCTTCACCGTGCATGACTGGCCGGCCGTGTACGCCGTGTTTGCGGCGCAGGTTCCGCCGCTGCCGACTTGGAATGCCGCGTTGCTGGTTGTGACGGCGATGCTCTGTGGCGTTTCAGCGGCGTTGAATACTACATTCACAGTTCCGTTCACGGGCGTGCCGACGGGCGATGCGCCGAGCGCAAGGCTGCCAACAAGGAGATCGTAGACCGAGGGATAATTGCTATTCGTGAAGTAATAACTGCCCGCAAAGCCGGGCGCCACGGAGCTGGTCGCGGAGACTCCCGTGGCCAGAATGTACTGAGCGCTCGGGTTCGGGCTTCCCGACTCGGATGGGATGACGTAAACGATCGAGGCGCCGCTGTCGGTCACATACAAGTTGCCGGAGGAATCAATACTCACGCCGGTCGCGTCGTTGTACGTTCCACCGAACGCGACAGGAGACGAAGCATAGGCACCGGCCCCGGTGGAGGGCAACTCGTAAAGCGCTCCGCCCGAAACGAAATAGATATTGTTGCTCGCGTCGAGTGTGATGGAATCGATC
>JBAWFY010000212.1:0-4675 GCA_049592335.1 Occallatibacter sp. | reverse complement strand
TCCGCAGGGTGAGTGGAAGAAACTCACATGCGTCGAATACAAATCGCCGGAATGCAGGAAGTTCGACCGCGAGTACCTTAGCAAGCCGCACAACTACTCCGTCGTGAGTGCGGACGGGCGAGACGCTATCGTTCACGTCGATCGCATGGTGCTCGATGACGAATGCTTTGGGATTGGCGGGCAGGGTACGCTGATTGGGGGCCCGATCCGTTATGCGGCTGTTGCAGCAGAGTCCCCCGACATTTTCACCATGGGCGAATCGGCGAAGAAACTTCCTGAACAGGAGGCTGAACCAGTCCGCAAGGCGCTCGCGATCGCGGTGGGAAACAAGCTCGATTCCACGGAGGAACTTCGCGTGTACTCGCTGCATCTGGACGGCAAGCCGCTTTTCGTAATTCAGAGGGCTTTCCAGGATTGGGCCGACAAACCGGAGTATCGCCCTCCCAGTAACGCCAACTTCGACGAGGTCTTTGCAATTGGAACGATGGAAAAGGGGCTGTTCAAGCTCCTTTTCTGGAAGAAAAACACAGGCGACGACAATGAGCAGATACTAGGCCTCATTCATTTGAAAAGCGGCCGCGATTTTCTCGTGACTTCATCAAACAACCCTGAAGGCAACACGTTCCGCGTTTATGGTGCTCACAACGGAGCGGTTATTTTGATTTTGGAAGGTGGTGGCGGAGAATGCTGATTTCGTCTCCGATTGGGTCGCCTGACCGACCGAGATTTAAGCAGTCAGGCTTCTTTCGGAAAGGGTAGCCTTGCTACGGCCGGGAACAGCCGCATGCGTTCGATGCGGCGGCCTGTGGAGGCGACGATCTCTACGCGCAGACCCAGCGGCTCGAGGGCCACGGTTTCGCCTGCGACAGGAATGCGGCCTGCGATTTCGCTCACCAGGCCGCCGAGCGTGGTGGCTTCGTAGTTCTCGCCCAGTTCTACCGGCTCGCCGACGAGATCACCGAGTTGGTCGGCGGGAAAGTTTCCGGGGACCAGCCACGCGCCCGAGGGCTCGCGCACCGGATCCTCGGCAGGAACATCTTCTTCATGTTCGTCCCGGATGTTGCCCACAATCTGTTCCAGCAGATCCTCGATCGTGACCAGCCCGGCCACGGCGCCGTACTCGTCGATCACGATGCGCATGTGCTGCTTTTCGCGCTGCATTTCGCGCAGCAGCTCGTAGCCGCGCTTGGTTTCAGGCACGAACTCGGCGGGGCGCAGGATGGTGGCCACGGTGCGGGTGCGGGCCTCTTCGTCGGTAATCTGCAGCAAGTCGTGCGAAAAGGCCAGGCCGCGAATGTTGTCGAGCGTGCCTGCGTAGACGGGTACGCGCGAGTAGTTATGATGCTTGAGCATTTCGAGAAAGCGCTCAAGGGTGATGGATTCCGCGACGGCGAAGACCTCAGGCCGCGGCGTCATGAGCTCGCGCACCAGCATGTCGCCGAACTCGACGGCGGAGCGCACCAACTCGCGGTCGCTCTGCTCGAGAATGCCTTCTTCTTCGCCGGCCTCGATCAGAGCGTCCACGTCGGGCGCTGGCTCCTCTTCAGGATCGGCCGGCGTCTCAGCCAGCGCCGCCACCGAAGAGCAGAAGCGAATAAAGACGGTGACCGGGGTCGTGAGCCACAGCAGCATCACGATCAGCCAAAGCAGCTTTTCCGCCCACAATCCGCGCGTGCGGTTGAAGAGCAGATCGGGAATGAGCTGGCTGGAGAAGATCACCACCAGTACCAGGCCCAGAATGGCTTGCACGATCTCCATCGAGGATGGACTGCTTGACTGGGCGGGGTGGTTGAAGAGGATGGCGCCGAATCCGAGCGCGATGACAGCGAGGGAAAGCTGCATGAGAACGGCGGCGCATAAGGCGGCATGCTCGCGGCTGAGGCCGAGATGCGGCTCGATGCGCTCCTCCCACGCGTCGAGATTCTCCTCAATCTCGCGGCTCAGAATTTTGCCGAACTCGGAATAAACGCGGCTGATGTAGGAGGCCAGCGTGGCCACCGCGGCGAGGACGGCGAGAATTGCGATCTGGAGCGGCGTCATTGTTGGGCAACACCTGCGGTGAGGCGGGGTTTTGGACGAGATTTGCGTTGGGACTGGCTGCGCTCAATCAGGCCTTGCGGCAGGGCGAGGCGCGCGCGCAGAGTCCGCTCACGGCGCTGCATCTGGCCAGTGTCCGTCTCGTGGTCGTAGCCGGCCAGGTGCAACAAACCGTGCAGGATGAGAACTTTGATTTCGACGGCAAGTGAATGGCCCTGTTCGACGGCCTGGCGGCGCGCCGTCTCCACGCTGATCGCCAGATCGCCTTTCTCCTCGCTTGTTTTCTGGTTTTGGACGAGATTTTCTGTGGGGAAAGACAGGACATCGGTCGGCTTGTTTTTGCCGCGGAAGCGGCGGTTCAGGTCTCGCATCGCGGCATCGGTGGTTAGGAGAACGGTGACCTGGCCGCTCAGATGGACAGCTGCCTGGGCTGTGCCCAGAAAGCGGGCCAAAGTGCGCGGGGAGGGCAGCCGGAGGGATCCTTGCGGTGATTTTGTTCGATTTCGGGCCGCGGCAGACCCGGCAGCTGGCTTCGCCGAAACCAAGTTCAGCGCATCCGCCGCTGCGGAAAGATTCAGTTCTGGATCGACGAGGATCATCGTGCGCGGGGCCTGGCTCGCGCCCAGCCCCGCTGTGACTTCGATTTTACGTGAAAGGTGCGCTTACTGCGGCTTGGATGTTTTGGTCTGCGCGTCTGCACGCGTTTCGAGCGCTGGCACGTCCACTGAAATGGCTCCTTCAAGCGGCAGCTCCTGCTGCTGCGGCTTGGCGCTCTCGTAGGCGCGGACGATGCGCTGCACCAGCGGATGCCGGACCACGTCGCCCTCTTCGAAGTGGCAAAACGCCATGCCTTCGACGCCGTCCAGAATGTTGATCGCGTCCACCAGGCCCGATTTGCGCGGGTTGGGCAGATCGATCTGCGTAATGTCGCCGGTAATCACGGCCTTGGAGTTGTTGCCCATGCGCGTCAGGAACATCTTCATCTGCTCGATGGTGGTGTTCTGGGCCTCGTCGAGGATGATGAAGGCGTCGTTGAGCGTGCGGCCGCGCATGAAGGCCAGCGGTGCGACCTCGATGACGTTGCGTTCGAGCATTTTTTCGACCTTCTCGAAGTCGAGCATGTCGAAGAGCGCGTCGTAGAGCGGGCGGAGATAGGGGTCGATCTTTTCCTGGAGGGTGCCGGGCAGGAAGCCGAGCCTTTCGCCGGCTTCAACCGCGGGGCGCACGAGAATGATGCGGTTGATGCGCTTGGCGTTGATGGCGGCTACGGCCATGGCCACGGCCAAGTAAGTTTTGCCGGTGCCGGCTGGGCCTACTCCGAAGACCATGTCGTTCTGCTCGATGGCCTCGACATATTTGCGCTGGTTGTGCGAGCGCGGCTGCACAGTGCGCTTAATCCCGACGGACCGCTGCTTGCCCGATTCGGCCACGGAGCGCAGAGTGGCAGCGGGGTCGGCGACCACCAGGCGCAACATGCCGTTCAATTCGCCATTATGAGGGTGGTGCCCCGAGCGGCGCAGCGCTTCGAAGTCGTCGAAGATGCGGCGCACGCGCTCGACGCCGTCTTCCGGCCCCTGCACGTGCACCGCGTCCGAGCGGAGATCGATGCGGACGCCGAGCGAGCTTTCCATGAGTCTGAGGTTTTCATCGCGGGTCCCGAACAGGGGCTCGAGGTTGGGCGTGATCTCCAGAGCGATCTTCAAAGGGTAAACATCCTCCCGGACGGTCGATTGAAGTTGAGATGGGCAAGCAGGGGATAGCGCGAACGCAAGCGCCCTTTCGGCGCTTGCTGGCAAACGGCTGATTGTGAAGGGATGGTGAAAGCGCAAGGCGGACTGAGGTCCAGGTTCTGGGCTGTCCTGCCGGGCCGCGGATTGAGGTTGTGTACCAAATGCAGTTACTGCGAGAGTAGCGCGAGGCTGGCGGCGCGTCAACCGTCGCATATTTTGTTTGGATGCAGCGGTGCCGAAAAAGATACGGGGGACGAGAGACGGCGACCAATGCGGCCGGCTGAGATAGCCCACTCTCCGCCCGACTGCTCTAGAATCTTCTGAGTCGCCCCTTGAGGAAGCTCGCGGATGTCTCTCCTCTACATCGTTGTGCTGGCTGCGATCGCCGCTGCACTGCTGGCGGTAGCCATTTCTCGCGCCGTGCTGGTCAAAACCAAGGCTGATTACCTCGTTGCCGGTCGCTCACTCTCCGCCGTGGTGCTCGTCCTCACTCTACTCACCTCGTGGATCGGCGCGGGTTCGCTGTTTGCCGGGGCAGAAAATGCCTACCGGAATGGCTTTGCCGCGTTGTGGCTGCCGGCGGGCGGATGGCTGGGCCTGGTGCTCATCTACTTTATTGCGCCGCGCGCGCGGAAATTTGCGCAGTTCACGCTGCCGGACCTGCTTGAGGCGCGCTACAACCAGACGGCGCGCGTGCTTGGCACCATCGCGATCCTGTTTGCTTACGTGGCGATCACCAGTTACCAGTTCAAGGGTGGCGGCAATGTGCTGCACCTCATCTTTCCTGACACAATCACGCCGGAAAAGGGCACATGGATCATCGCCATCTTTGTTATTGTCACGACCGCTATGGCCGGGATGTCGTCGGTCGCGTATATGGATGTGGCGATTGGTTCGCTGGTCACGGT
>JBAWFY010000211.1:0-2623 GCA_049592335.1 Occallatibacter sp. | reverse complement strand
CTCCGGTTCTCATTCCGCTGGGCAAAGCGACAGTGGTTTTTACGTCGGACGATATCGACAGTAAAGGCGGCATGCAGGTGGAAGTGACCGCTACCCTACTGCAGTGAAAGGAACAGATCCGCGACTGGCACGCAAGGTAGCTGGCTGCGGGCAGAACTCGCCAGTGCGTTTCAGTCCTCCGCGATCAACCGGTGCAGCGCTTCGGTGTACTGCTCGGGCAGTGGCTTGCGCTGGAAATGTTCGTCGCAGACGACGTGGACGGTTTCGCCTTCGGCTAAGAGCTCGCGCTCGTTTCCCTCTTGGTGCGGCTTACGGTAGACCTCGTAGGTAAATTTGAGCACTGTGCCGCGTAGCAGAGCGGGCCGGGTTTCGATCAGAATCTCGTCGTCGTAACGGGCGGGCGCCGAGTAGCGGCAGCGGGCTTCGATCACCGGCAGAATGCAGCCGTGTTCTGTCTCCAGCGTTTTGTAGGAAAGGCCCACGGTGCGAAGTACCTCCACGCGGCCGAGCTCGAACCAGACCAGGTAGTTGGCGTAGTAGACAACACCCATCTGATCGGTTTCGGCGTAGCGGACGCGGACTTGAGTGGTGACGGGCATGAAATCCAGTTGTCAGTGATCAGTGGTCAGCGATCGGTATCGAATATCCAGCAGCAGTTTGCGCCCGGCATCTGACCACTGAAAACTGACACCTGTCGTTAGGGCCGGATGTGGCCGAACACGCCCAGGCGATTGACGTCGTTGAAGAGCACGAAGGCGAAGAAGGCAATGAGCATGACAAAGGCCGCGGTGTAGATGCGCTCCTTGATGGCGAGGCTAATGTCACGGCGCAGCCCGCTCTCAATCAGCAGTAGAAGGACCATGCCGCCGTCCAGGATTGGGAAGGGCAGAAGGTTCATGATGCCGAGTTGCAGGCTGATCTCGCTGGCGAGGTCGAATTTCGGGAGCCAGCCTTCTACCTCAGCTGCTTCACCGGCTACCTGCGCAATTCCCACAGGTCCCATCAGCTGCGAGACAGAAAGGCGGTGCGTAAACAGGCCCTTCAGCACATCGGCCACGAGCAAGGAATTACTTTTGAAAAAGACCAGCGACTTTTTCCCCGCCACGGTGAGGGGCAAAGGCGCGTCGCGGAAGGGAGGGGGCTCGAAAGTAAAGCCCAGCTGCCAGCGTGCGTCACGCTTGGTCGGGACGGCGGTAACCTGAAGCGTCGCGCCGTTGCGCAGCAGAGTGAGCACCATGGGCTTACCCTGCTCCCATTGCATGTACGGGAGCAACGTGTAGATGGAATGGAATGCGTGTCCGTCGACGGCGGCAATCTTGTCTCCGGCGCGCAAACCGGCGCGTTCGGCTCCTGAATCAGGCAGCACACTGGCGACGGGGATAGGACCGGGCATGTATTCCGGCTGGATGCCAGTATCGCCAATGTCAAAGTCCTCCTGATTGGCCGCCATGGGAACGTGGAGGGACAGGGTGAGCTTTTGCCCGCCGCGGTTGACTACTACGGGAAGATACTGGCCGGGATTGAGCTTCATCTGCTCGTAAACCTGCGGCTCCCAGTTGGGATTCTTGGCGTTGCCGAAGCCGAGAATCACATCGCCGCTTTGGATTCCTGCCTCGGCGCCAGGCGATCCAGGAGTGACCCACTCCACCGTCGTGCTGGGCACCGTGACCGAGGGAACCTCGTTGATGAAAGCGTAGTAGACAAACATCAGGACGAGTGTGAGCAGCAGATTGACCGCCGGACCAGCCAGCCCGATCAACATGCGCTGCCAGCGGGGATGCGCGAGCAGCGAGCCGGGGTCGCTCTCGGGGTCCGCGCTGAGAGCTGTCTGGCCGCCACCTACCTGAAGATTCTGCTCTGCGGCTTCGCCTGCCATCTTCACGTAGCCGCCCAAGGGGAGCAGGCAGACTTTGTAATCGGTGTCGCCAGATGTGAAGCCGAACAGCCGCGGCCCGAAGCCGAAGGAGAACGCTTCAACGCGCACGCCACAGAGCTTGGCCGCGACAAAATGGCCGAGTTCGTGCAGTACCACGATGAAGCCGACAAGAATAATAAACGCGGCGGCGGAGACTAGAAACTCATGCATAAATGGAGGTCAATTCCTTGGACAAAGCGCGGTCGCGCGATGGGCGCTTGTTTCAATTACGCTATCAGGGTTCTGGCCAGTTCCCGCGCTTGACCGTCAGCGGCAAGCACCTCCGCAATCGAAGCCGGGTGCGCCTCCGGGGTCTGAGCAAGCACCTTTTCAATTGTACGCGGAATGCCCAAAAACGGGATACGGCCCGTGAGGAAGGCTTCTACGGCAACTTCGTCGGCGGCGTTAAGGGCGATGCAATGGGTTCCGCCTTTTTCCGCGGCCTCAAAGGCGAGGCGCAGGCAAGGGAAGCGCTCGAGGTCGGGCTGCTCGAAATCGAGGTGCGCAAGGCCGGCGAGATCGAAGGTGAGTGTGGACGCGGGCCGCTCAGGATACGCGAGGGCGTAGAGAATAGGCAGGCGCATGTCGGTGACGGAGATCTGCGCCAGGATCGAGCCGTCGACATATTCGACGAGAGAGTGCACGGTCGATTGCGGATGGACGGTGACGCGCACCTGGCTGGGCGCGACGTCGAAGAGGCGGCAGGCC
>JBAWFY010000210.1:0-3506 GCA_049592335.1 Occallatibacter sp. | reverse complement strand
CACGACCCTGTTCGGCAGTGTCAGGTATGTCCCCCGTTCAAAATGTCAGCTATGTCCCCGGTCCGTACCATTGGTAGGGCAACTTGGTCCCCCTACGCTTTTTATTGGTTAAATTGCTTTTTTCAAGAGCTTGTACCCATTCGCGAGCTGAAGATACGCAGGCGCATTACCGTCACCTAGGCTCAGAATGTGCGCGCCGAAGACCGATTCGTAGTAGTGAGCTGATTGGTCGATATCGGCGACGGTGAGAAATTGCGCGATGCTGATCCCCTCCTGCGGAGACATCTCATAGCTCTTCTGCTCGACTTGTACGCTGTTCATTGACAACTCCTTTTCCGATACAGAGCTCAGCAATGATTAAACACCCTAAATCCGTCGCATGACACCTCAATTCAGCCCCCTCGTTTTGAGAATCAATTAGCGCGGCAAAGCCGCGCAATCACGTTCCATAAGCCGACTTTCGGGTAGTAATCCGGCGAGGTGAGTGCCCTGGCGGATTTGGCGTTCATCAAGAAAGAGGTCCTGCGGGTGTTTGTGCGCGGGTATAATTCGTGGCAAAGCAAGACAAGCCCGTGAAGGAAGGTTCTATGAGAATTAGTCAGCGCTGCGTACTGCCTTCCTGTGCGTGCCTGCTTGTGCTTGTGTTCACTTCCACTGCTGCGAGGGCGCAGGCACCCGCCCCAAACGAATGGACATGGATGGGCGGGAGCAACGTTTCTGGTGGTGGCGGTGCGGTGGGCCCTCCGGGGATATATGGGACATTAGGGAGGCCTGCTCCTACGAACTTTCCCGGAATCCGCTGGGGGGCAGCGGACTGGATTGACAGCAGTGGGAATTTCTGGCTCTTTGGGGGCCATGGTGTCGATGCCGTTGGATACTACGGCTGGCTCAACGATCTGTGGGAGTTCAGTCCGGCGACTGGTGAGTGGACCTGGATGGGTGGAAGCAGCACCCTGCAGGAGGGTGCGTCCTGCGAAGGATATGACTGCGGCAACGATGATGTCGCCGGCACCTTGGGAACGCCCGCACCCGGAAATATTCCTGGAGGCAGGTCAAATGCAGCGAGTTGGATCGACAAGAGCGGTAATCTCTGGCTTTTTGGAGGCTGGGGCGCCAATTGGTGGGTAGGAGGAGGCGGAGACCAGGAATTGAACGACCTGTGGGTGTACAGCCCCTCTACGAATGAATGGGCCTGGATGGGCGGCAATGCTGCCACGGACTTTTACGCGAATCAGACCTTTCCAGGAGTCTATGGCACACTCGGAGCACCTGCGCCCGGAAATATCCCTGGAGGCAGGTCAAATGCCGCGAGTTGGACCGACAAAAGCGGCAATTTCTGGCTCTTTGGGGGTTGGGGCTTTGATTTGGCGGGCGTTGCGACTGGCCCTCTCAATGATCTTTGGGAGTTCAATCCGACTACAGAGCTATGGACTTGGGTGAGTGGAAACAGCACGTTTCCGACATCTACAACCGCGTCGTGTGCGGATTATAACCTGTGCGGAGTTTACGGCACGTTGGGAACGCCGGCGGCTGATAACGTCCCCGGAGGGCGCGAAGGGGCCACGGTCTGGATCGACGGGAGCGGAAATCTATGGGTCTTCGGCGGGTTTGGCATCGACTCCTCGGGCGGCGAAGGATACCTCAACGATCTTTGGGAGATGGATACTTCAGTAAATCCACCGCAGTGGGCATGGATGGGAGGAAGCAGCACAATTCCTTGGGGCTGTCCCATACTGAATTTTTCTGTTCAAACATACTATCCGTGCGGAACGCCGGGAGCGTATGGAACCCTCGGAGTGCCCTCCGCCGACAACATACCCGGCGCTCGATTCGCTGCCGCCAACTGGATCGATAGCACAGGCAATTTTTGGCTTTTTGGGGGATTTGGCTTCGATGCCACTGAGACTGAAACTGATTGGGGATACCTGAACGATCTTTGGGAGCTAAACACGTCCACAAATCCGCCCCAGTGGACATGGGTCGGCGGAAGCAGCACGCTCCCGGCGGCCTGTTCGGGAGTAAATCAGACTTACGCGTGCGGGCAGCCTGGAGTCTACGGCACCCTTGGAACACCTGGCGCTCTCAATGCCCCCGGGAGCCGCGACGGTGCATCTAGTTGGATCGATAAGAGCGGCAGTCTATGGCTCTTTGGAGGATTTGGTGGAGGAGTGAGCGGAGATGGCGGACACCTCAACGATTTGTGGGTGTTCCAATCAACCTTGGGAGCATTGCCTGCCTTCGCCCCGAATATTAGCCCTGCCTCAGGAATCTATGCGGCAGGACAGACCGTCACAATCTCCGACGTCATACCCGGCACGTCGATCTACTACACCACCGACGGAACCACGCCGACAACTGCCTCGACGCCGTACAATGGCGCGATCACCGTGAACGCGACGGAGACGATCGAAGCCACCGCCGCAGCCAGCGGTTATAGCAACAGCGCTGTGTCCTCGGCTACCTATACCATGGGGCCACAAACAGCTACGCCAGCCTTCAATCCCGTTGGAGGCAAATATACATCAACCCAAACGGTCTCCATCAGCGATGCGACGATGGGCGCAATCATCTACTACACCACAGATGGGACGACGCCGACGACTGGTTCGACGGTCTATAGCGGTCCGATTACGGTGTCTTCGTCGGAAACCATCCAGGCAGTCGCCACTGCCAGCGGCTACGCCACCAGCGCGGTTGCCACTGCCGGATATACCGTCGCACCCCCACCCGGTTTCTCCATCATCGGCGTCGCAGTCAGCGTAGCTCCCGGAGCGACCACGGGAAACACATCCACGATCACTTTGACCCCTACCGGCGGATTCACCGGCACGATCTATTTGGGCTGTGCGATCACGCCCACAGCCTCCAGCGATCCTGCGACGTGCAACATTCCCGCCACTGTGACCATCACCGGGTCTGCCGCCCAGACAACCACTCTTACCGTCAACACAACGCCGGCCTCTTCCGCGCTTAATCGGACAAGAAAGTTCCTTCAGCCGCTCGTAGGCGGGACCGCTCTGGCCTGCATCCTGCTCTTTGGCGTCCCCGGCCGACGGTGGGAATGGTGGACCGTCCTAGGAGTGCTCATATTGCTTTTCTTCATTGTCGGAGGCGCACTCGCCTGCGGAAATGGTGGCGGCGACACGGGAGGAGGTAGCGGCGGTGGTAGTGGCAACTCCGGCACCACGCCCGGTGTCTACAAGATTACTGTCACAGGCGCGTCTGGCGTGATTACGGAAACGGAAACGGTCTCTCTCACCGTGCAGTAGCCACATCGACGTTTCTCCTTGCGGGTTCGTTGCATCATTGAATAGCTCACTGATTGCACAACGATCACTGCACTTCGGGCGGCCCAATCTTGTCACCACCGATCCTAGGGTTATCAAGCCGTATTTGATCGAGCGTTCGTTGAATATGTTCTCCGCAGGATTACTACCGAAAAACGCCGTTTGCGCCAGGGTTCTTGGCGTTTGGGCTGAGTTTCCTGCAATCTGGAGGCAGCGTTT